>CALWTV010000292.1 GCA_944384555.1 uncultured Clostridia bacterium
AAAAGCAAAATTTATAAATGTGTGCTATGTTATGCTTTGATGAGGAAATTTCCTGGTAAAACCAGGATAAAATACTCTCAATGGGAACAACAAGCGATATAAAAGAACAGATTAAAAATTTATTTGCACTGCTTCGTGAGGCGGATACCCTGGGAGCGGATATAATTTACGCTCATCTTCCGAAAAAATCCGGACTTGAGCTTGCACTTTATAATAGAATGATTCGTGCCGCCGCTCACCATATAATAAATTTATAATTGAAAAAATTAATTGAAAACGGAGAAGGAAATGGCAAAGCGAAAGAAAACAGATGAAACAGTTACCGTAAACGCAGTTATTGAAAATCAGCTCATAACCGATACAATTGAAAAAAATTATATGCCGTACGTAATGAGCGTAATAATTTCGCGCGCTATTCCCGAAATTGACGGATTCAAGCCCTCTCATCGGAAATTGCTTTATACGATGTATAATATGGGTCTGCTCACGGGAAACAGAACTAAAAGCGCGAATGTAGTCGGCCAGACAATGCGCCTTAATCCTCACGGTGATATGGCAATATATGAAACAATGGTGCGTCTTACGCGCGGAAATGAAGCACTTCTTCACCCGTTTGTGGATTCAAAAGGGAGCTTCGGCAAACAGTACAGCCGTGATATGGCTTTTGCAGCGTCAAGATATACGGAAGTTAAACTTGACCCTATATGCGCTGAACTGTTTCGTGGGATAGATAAAAACGCAGTTGACATGGTTGACAATTATGATAATACCATGAAAGAACCGACGCTCCTGCCGACAACTTTTCCGAATGTTTTGGTATCGCCGAATATAGGCATTGCGGTAGGCATGGCGTCTCAAATATGCTCATTCAATCTTGCTGAGATATGCGATGGTACGATAGCACTTTTGAAAAATCCGCAGATAACGCTTGACAAAATAATGGATTTGATAAAAGCACCGGATTTTTCAGGCGGCGCAATGCTGATTTATGATAAAGATGAGCTGAAAAAGATATATCAGACCGGACGTGGTTCTTTTACTCTGCGCGCAAAATATACCTATGATAAACAGGCAAACTGCATTGATATAGTCGAGATTCCTTATTCTACCTCAATAGAGCTTATAATGAAACGGCTTACTGAGCTCATTAAAGAGGGGAAGATGAAGGAAATTACAGATTTTCGTGATGAGATAGATTTAAACGGTTTTAAGCTGACGCTTGATTTACGTCGTGGGGCTGACCCTGATACCGTTATGGCTAAGCTTTATAAGCTGACCCCGCTTGAAGATGATTTCAGTTGTAATTTTAATGTGCTTGTTGACTCATCACCGCGTCAAATGGGTATAATCGAAATTCTTTCTGAATGGATAAAATTCCGTATTAAATGCGTCAGCCGAGAGCTTACCTACGACCTTGACCGCAAAAAAGAAAAACTCCATTTATTACTCGGACTTGGAAAAATACTGCTTGATATAGATAAAGCGGTAAAAATAGTCAGAGAAACTGAAAAAGAAAGCGATGTAGTTCCAAATTTAATTGAAGGTTTTGGCATAGATGAAATTCAGGCGGAATATATAGCGGAAATAAAACTGCGCCATCTAAATCGTGAATATATTTTGAAAAGACTCAGCGAAATAGAGGAACTTCAAAAAGAAATATCTGAACTTACTGATTTAATAGGCGATGAACTTAAAATAAAGGCATATATTTCAAAACAGCTCCTTGAGGTTAAGAAAAAATACGGAAAACCTCGCCGCACAGAAATAATTTTATCGCATGATATAGAGGAAGTTGAAGATGACGCATTTATTGAAAATTATAATGTAAAGCTGATTCTTACAAAAGAAGGTTATTTTAAGAAAATTACCTATCAGTCATTGCGCGGAAATGATGAGCAAAAATTTAAGGAAGATGATTTTATAATATGTGAGGAAGATGCCGAAAACAAAGACGAAGTTTTGTTTTTTACCGATAAGGCACAGGTATATAAAGCGAAGCTCGTTGATTTTGATGCGGTAAAATCATCTGCCCTCGGTGATTTCATTGCAGCAAAGCTGAATTTTGATTCGGGTGAGCGTCCAATAATGATGAAATCTTTGAAAAAATATGATGAAAATCATAATGTTATTTTTATCTTTGAAAACGGAAAAACTGTTAAAATCCCGATTACAGCGTATGAAACTAAAACAAACCGCAAGAAGCTTACAAAAGCATTTTCTGATGCGTCACCTATTGTGGCGGCGATTTATGAAGAACAGCCGCTTGATATTTTATTAATAAGCACAGATGACCGTGCTTTACTCGTAAATTCTGCGGATATAGCATTAAAAACGACACGAACATCAGCTGGTAATATAACGTTTACTTTAAAGAAAAATCAAAAATTAAAAGCTGCGGAAACTAAAATTGAGGGCAGATTTGAAAATCCCTCACGTTACCGTAAAACTTCGCTTCCTTCAGGCGGCGTTATTATTTCTGAAAAAGATATAATTAAAAATCAAATATCTATGGTGGAATAAAAATTTATAATATCTACTTGAAAATGGTAAAAGCATCTTGAATTTCTGAAAGAATTAAGTATAATAAATTAAAATGGAGGTTTTTCTCCGGATAAAAAAGTAAAGGAATTTCAAAAAATGAAAAAATTCAAAATTTTTCTGCTGTGCGCGCTGATTACGGTATCAGTTTCGGGAGTTGCCGTATTCGCTGCAAATTATGACAGCTCGGAAGACCCGATTGTTACATTAAGTTATATTCAAAGCATTTTTAAACCGCAGGTAGATAATCAAATTTCCGAAACGGAAAAAAAGCTGACTGATGAAATTAATTCGCTGAAATCAGAAATTGAACTTCTTAAATCTCAGATTTCAAGCGGAGCTGTTTCTACTACTGAAACGGAAGATTCCGAAAATCAAGGTGGTATTTATGAAGTGCTTGAGCTTAAAAAAGGTGATACTCTGACTGCGGACAGTCCGTGTGAAGTTATTTTGAGAGCAGGACAAATTCAGGTAGTTTCACCGTATGCGGAACAGGGAATAGGCGATTATACAAGCGGAACGGATTTGTTTAACGGTACTAATATAGACAAAAATCATCTTTTGATAATCCCCCGCGGCGGCGATGGACGCGGCATTACAGTAACGTCCGACTCGGCTTTTGTAATGGTTAGGGGTGAATATTCAATTGCTAATCAGTAATAATGATAAAAATAAACAGAATCTGAAACGCTCAAAATCAGAAAAAAAGGATTTTCGCCGTCAAAATATGAAAAGACTCCTTGCCCTTATATTAGCTATACTTATGGTGGGCGGCGGAGTTGTGTCAATAATACTTTCATTTTCTTACGGAATATATGCGGCGGATTATGGAAATTATTATAGTTCCGATGATAAGGTAAGCGTTGGGTTAATGTATGGTACAAATGTTACAATAGGATTTGAAACGTCAACTACAAACGGATATACAATTGGAACGCAGTATATGAGTGGAAACAAGGAATTTGTACCGATTTGGGAAACAGATGAAAATGTTGTTTCTGTGGTGTGTGACGCCAATCTCGGTAAAACCAATATGTCGTATTATCTCACATCATCATATAATGATGTAAAAATAGGCGGATATAGTATTGAACTTGGCACAGTATATACAGACAAGTATTCTTTTGCAAGTGCGCTTTCAAATGTAAATCGTGCTCTGTATTCAAGCGGATATGAGGCGTTTCCCGTTTTTGAAAACGGCAGTATGAAAATCAGAATCGGAAATTATGCAAGCGTCGAAGATGCGCAAAATGCGGCGGCATATATAAATTCAATCTTGCCTAATGAATATATCTCGGTTTCATATCCTTCAAGTAATGGTGTTATGCTAATAAATCCGTATACAGATACGATAATTTGCAAGTATATCTGTGGCAGCGGAGAAAGCATGGGACTGGCAGCGCGTTCAACTGAGGGACGCGAGGCGTATATAAAAACACCTGCGGCTAATATCTATACTGGAGTTTTTGCGTACTGCCGAAATGATTATAAAAATGAGAATGGAACTAAGGCGGACGGAGTTAAGCTCGTAAACGTAGTTCCGCTTGAAGAATACATTTCCGGAGTACTTCCTTATGAAATAAATAATTCATGGCCGATTGAAGTGCAGAAAGCGTTCGCAATTACGGTTCGCTCATATACGATTGCAAATATGGGGCGTCATTCGTCTTTTGATTTATGCAATACACAGCACTGTCAAGTTTATAAAGGCGTGGGATATGTGAACGATACTGTATCTGAGGCGGTAAATTCTACCGCGGGGCTTGTGATGAAATACGGAAATAAAATCGTATCCGCATACTATTCATCAAGCGCAGGCGGAGTAACGGTAAGTGCGCATGAAGCCTGGGGTGGAGATCCGGAGCCATATATGGTTGCAAGAGAAACGCCGTGGGAAGATTATATGAATTATGCAAATGGATTTTGGATAGTTGAAGTGTCCCCTGACGAATTGCTTGATTATCTTAAGAATACAAAGGGATATACTGAATTGAACGGTTCGATAGCGGATATATCTATACAGCAGCTAGCGCAAAATTCAACATATGTATATTCGCTTAAGATTACTGATACGTACGGTAATTCAATTGTTTTGAAAAAAACTGATACAATCCGTTCCACGTTGGCAAAATATCTTAACAGCGCAAATTTTGTAGTAGGTAAGGGAAGTGTTCAGTATACAGAAAGCGTAAATCTTGACCATACATATGAAAATAATTATAATAATGGCAGTGGTGTAACGTCGGAAGATAAGGATTTTGGATATATATCCCTAAATGATTATTCTGTTCAAAGCGAGTACGGAAAATCAGATTCTCAGTACATAAACGGATATATAACTATAATTACAGAAGATGGTGTAGACACATATTTGAGAAGTGACGCTTTTGTAATAACCAAAGAAAATGCGGCATCTTTCCTTGATGACGATGAGTTAGAAGGAATTGATGTAGATAATAATGCTAATTCATCTGAAGAAAACTGGCAGACAGAAGTTATTGATGATAATATTTCCGGAAATATAGAGACTTTTACTAAAGTCGCATATGCTTCTGACCCGTCTAACTTTATTTTTGTAGGAAAAGGTTGGGGACATGGTGTTGGAATGAGTCAATATGGTGCGCGTGAGCTTGCGCTTATGGGATATGATTACAAATACATACTTGATGCGTATTTCACGAATATTACTATAACAAATTATAGATAAACAAAGCTAAAAATCAGCGGTTCGGTTGGGATTACTCAACTTGTTCCGCTGATTTAAATTATATTGGAGGATATATGAAAAAAAAGATAGTTTTAATAGGCGAAAGTATTCCCGATGAAACAGTAAATATTATTGAATCATTGGGATATAAATTCATAAAATTACCCCAAAATAATAAATTATCAAAGCCAGTAGCTGCGCACCCTGATATGTCTGTATGCAAAATCGGTGACAGATTGATTTGTTCACGTGACTATTATAATACAGCCGGAGAAATTTTAGAATACGCAGCAAAAGAATCAGGAATGAAAGTAGTTGTATCTTCAAAAAATCAATCAGAAACATACCCGAATGATATTGGGTACAATGTTTTAGTCACAAAAAATGCTATTATTTCAAAAACAGAAAATACATCAGATGAAATAATAAGCTCAGCGAATGAACTTGGACTTCAGATTATAAGGGTAAAGCAAGGATATACAGCCTGTTCGGTGCTTAAAGTTACGGATAATGCAATTATTACCGCAGATAAGAATATCGCAGAAACTGCCGGAAAAATAGGAATTGATGTGCTTTTAATATCTTCGGGCGGTATTTTTTTGAGCGGATATGATTATGGTTTTATAGGCGGAGCGTCATGCAGATTAGATGAAAAAATTATATTTTTCGGGAATGTAAAATTGCATGATAATTTTCTTGATATATTGAGTTTTACTCAAAAATTCGGGGTTGAAATTGTATCGGGAAGTTATGCTTTATCAGATTACGGAGGTGGAATAGTATTATAATTTATTTTGTACATAAATTTTCCGTTAAATTTACTTTTGATTTTGTTCAATAAGTTATAATATAAAAATGAGTTTGTGAAATTAGTCTGGAAGGTAAAAAAAGACGAATAAAGTGTAAAAAAAGGCGTATCACCTTGAATTTTAATATAAAATATTATATAATAATCTACGTATGTATAAAAAATATATGTGCGAGGTGAAAACTTTTGGCTTATACATTCAAGGGCGGTATTCATGTCGAAGAACATAAAAATACGCGTAATTCGATTATAGAAATCATAACGCCGCCCAAAATCGTTTCCATTCCAATGTCACAGCATATAGGTGCGCCGTGTACACCGCTTGTAAAAAAAGGCGACCATGTGTTTATGGGACAAATTATCGGAGATGTAACCAGTGGACTTGGCTGTCCGGTTCATGCGAGCGTTTCGGGTACAGTTATTGACATCGAGGAAAAAAGTACCCCTACTGGAGCAAGAATCAAAAATGTCATTATAGAAAATGATATGGCAGATGAACTTTCTCCAGATATCGTACCTTTTGAAAAAAAATTGACCGATACTTCTTTCGACGAAATTGTAGATATCGTCAGAAAAGCGGGAATTTCAGGTATGGGCGGTGCGACTTTCCCTACATACGCAAAACTTCAGTCAGCTCGCGGCAAAGTTGATAAAATTATAATAAACTGCGCTGAATGTGAACCGTATATAACCGCAAACCACAGATTATTGCTTGAAAATCCGGCTTCTGTTATAAACGGAATAAAAATATTACTTTATGCGCTTGGTCTAAAATCAGCATGGATTGCGGTAGAGGACAATAAACTCAATGCGATAAACAAACTTGAGGAAATTCTTGCAGGCGATGAAATGATATCAGTAAAAGTAATGAAGACAAAATATCCTCAGGGAGATGAGCGTCAGCTTATATATGCTTTGACAGGCAAGGAGCTTCCGATGGGAAAATTGCCGGCTGATGTAGGCTGCGTTATTTTTAATGCTGAAACCTGTTTTTCTATATACAGCGCATTTGCAAAGGGAATGCCGCTTATCCGCAGAATAGTCACCGTTGATGGAGATTGTATCACAAATCCTAAGAATTTGCTTGTTCCGATAGGCACGCCTTACCGTGATTTGATTGAATTTTGCGGTGGTCTTAAAAAACAGCCTAAAAAAATTGTCAACGGCGGTCCGATGATGGGATTTGCACAGTGGGACGTTAATGCTCCTGTTACTAAAGGTACATCTGCAATTCTGGTATTTTCTAAAAATGCTGAATCCCCGTATGAACAGCCGCCGGTATGTATAAGATGCGGTCGCTGTGTAAGAGGCTGTCCCATGCACTTAATGCCGAATTACCTCGCAATGTTCGCAATGCACGGAAAAATCGATATGACTGAGGAATACGGAGTCATGAGCTGTGTTGAATGCGGTTCTTGTTCATATAGCTGTCCGGGTCATGTTCCGATAGTACAGTATATTCGTGTTGCAAAAGGCGAGATTAAGGCTGCGGCTGCTAAAAAAGCGGCGTTGGCTAAAGCTGATGCGAAAAACTGACGTGATATTCAGATGAAAACTTATTTTCAGTATTTGCGTTAATTTAATATTTTTAGGACGGATTTAAAAATGGACACAAATCAAAATGAAAAAGAAATAAAGGAGCAGACTGTTTCCGCTGACGGAGAATCAGGAATAGAGAAAACAGATGGTAAAAAGAAAATCGAATTTCCAGAATTTCTTACAGTAACAAGCTCTCCTCACATAAAAAGTCCGGATACCACACGTTCGATTATGCTTGATGTTATAATCGGACTTATTCCCGCGCTTATTTGGGGCGTGTATATATTCGGAATGCGCGCGCTTACAATTACACTAATATCAGTAGCTTCATGCGTTCTATTTGAGTTTTTGACACAAAAACTTCTGCATCGTCCCGTAACAATACTTGATTTTTCTGCGGCGGTAACCGGAATTCTTCTTGCAATGAACCTTTCGGTTGCGGTTCCGTTATGGATTCCGATAGCAGGAGCATTTTTCGCGATTGTAGTAGTTAAGCAGATTTTCGGCGGAATCGGAAAAAATGTAGTAAATCCCGCACTCGCCGCACGTGTATTTTTATTTGCTTGGCCCGGTGAGATGACACGTTTCGTAAATCCCAAAACTGCGATAGACCCGGTGTCAATCGGAATAGATGCTGATATCGTGGCGCAGGCAACTCCTCTTGCATCGCTCAAACACGGAGAACTCCCGAATGTATCAATATTTGATATGCTTATAGGAAATAATGCCGGATGTATCGGTGAAGTATCGGCATTGCTTCTTGCGGCTGGCGGTGTATATCTTCTTGTACGCAAGGTTATTACATGGCATATTCCTGTGGCATTTATTGGAACGGTTGCTGTTCTGACATTTGTATTTCCTCAGGGCGGAGCAAATTCACTTGATTTTATGCTTTACGAAATATTTGCCGGCGGTCTTATGATTGGAGCGTTTTTTATGGCTACCGATTATGTTACATCTCCCGTTACTGCAAAAGGTAAATTGATTTTCGGTGTAGGCTGCGGACTTATTACGGTATTTATTCGTTTCTTCGGCGGATATTATGAAGGGGTTTCATTCTCGATTTTAATAATGAATCTCTTAGTATGGTATATAGATAAATTCACAAGACCGGTAAAATTCGGAGGTAAGTCAAATGTCAAAAAGCAAGCGGAAAAATAATAATTCGCAGAAATCAAATAATACATCTAATGTAAAAAATAACGGCTCAAATTCGCAAAATGTTCAGGCGGCTGAAACTGAGCAAAAAAATATTTCCGAAGTAACACCGGTAATTGAAACTGAGGAAAAAAAAGTTTCTGAATCTGTACCGACAGTTGAAACAGAGCAGAAAAAAGTTTCTGAAACAGTACCGGCTAATGAATCCAAGGAAATTAAAATCTCTGAGGAAAAATCGGCGGCCGATAAAGAAGATGAAACAAAAGCTGAATCTGTTAAGGAAGAACCAAAGGCAGAAGAAAAAAATATAAAAACTGCTGACAAAAAAGACGAATCTCCTAAAAAATCAAATTCTAAATCGGAAGATGAGAAAGTATCAAAACCGGAACAGAAATCTGAAAGCGAATCTAACCCAATGTTTTTTCTGCGTGTAGCGGGAACGCTTACCCTTATATGCGCTTTGATTGCTCTGATGATGTCAGTAGTAAACGGCATTACAAAAGATAAAATTGCCGCAAACGTACTCGCTAAAAAGATGGACGCGATTTCACGTATTTTTGACGGTGCGGACAATCCACAGCTCTATGAAAATCTTACTGATGAACAGAAAGCGCGTGGAGTTTCCGAAATTTATCTTGTAAATAAAAATGGTGCGGAAGTCGGTTACTGTGCAAATGTACAGTCAAACGGTTTTGGCGGCGCGATTGATATGATGATAGGCGTTGACTCAGAGGGAAACGTGGTTGGAGTTGAAATTGTATCCATGAACGAAACTCCTGGTTTGGGAAGTAAGACAAACAGCGAATCATTTCTTGGTCAGTTTAAGGGACAATCGGCTTCATCAATAGAAGGAAATGTTGACGCGATTTCCGGAGCTACAATCAGTTCTAAAGCGGTTACGGCCGGAGTAAGTGCGGCTTTATCCGTAAAAGATGAAATAAATAAGTAAAGGAGCGTTATTCAGGTGAATTCATATATAAAACAACTGCGTGACGGAGTTGTAACAAATAACCCTACCGTTGTACAGTTTTTGGGAATGTGTCCTACACTTGCGGTCACTACCTCTGTAAAAAATGCAATAGGTATGGGATTTGCCGTAATTGCAGTACTGACATGTTCTAATCTTTTTATTTCTCTTGTTCGCAAATTCATTCCAAAGGAAGTAAGAATTGCATCATACATAGTAATCATATCAGGTTTTGTAACTGCGGTTGAACTTTTGATTAAGGCATTTTTACCGGCGCTTGATGAATCGCTCGGTTTGTTTATTCCGTTGATAGTGGTAAACTGTATAATTTTGGCGAGAGCTGAAGCGTTTGCGTCAAAAAATAAACCTCTGCCGTCAATAATGGACGGAATTTCAATGGGTCTTGGATTTACGATATCGCTTACCGTTATTGCGTCGGTAAGAGAACTGCTTGGCGCAGGCACTTTATTTGATTATCCCGTATTTGGAGAATGGTTTTCACCGGCGATAATATTCATACTTCCGTCAGGAGCATTTTTGACGCTGGGATTTGTAGTTGCGGCGGTTCAGAAAATCAGAAACAGTTCGGCTGAAAGAAAAAGAATCGAAGAATTAAAAAAGAGAATGAATGAGGAGTAAAATTGCGGCTTTATCATTTATCAAAATAATTTTTATCTGATTTAAAATAAGCCACAATTTATAAAGAAAGGTATGGTCATATAAATGGCGAATATATTTTTAATAATGCTTACGGCAATACTCCTTGAAAACTTTATTTTCTCAAAGTTTTACGGTATTTGTCCGTTTTTGGGCGTATCCGAAAAGCCGGCGACTGCTCTTGGAATGGGTATGGCGGTTACATTTGTAATGACAATCGCCAGCGCAGCTACATATGCGGTATATTACTTGATTTTGGAAAAATTCAATCTTCAGTATTTGAAAACAATAGCGTTTATTTTAGTAATCGCAGCACTTGTTCAGTTTATAGAGATGTTTTTGAGAAAATTCGTTCCGGCATTGTACAGTGCGCTCGGCATATATCTTCCGCTCATAACTACAAACTGCGCGGTGCTTGGTTCTGCACTTGTTAATATACAAAATGGATACAATTTTATCGAATCTGTGGTATTCGGTTTTTCAGCGGCACTCGGATTTACAATGGCAATATTGATTTTTGCGGGTGTGCGTGAAAGACTTGCGTATGCGAATCCTCCGAAAGCGTTTGAGGGTTTTCCGCTGACATTGATTACCGCGGGACTTTTGGCAATGGCATTCTCGGGATTTTCGGGAATCAGCTTTAACTAAGTCGGAGGCATACAGATGAATTTTACAGATATTATAATTCCTGTTTTATGGTTTATAGGATTGGGCGCGGTTATGGGTTTACTGCTCGCTTTTGCCTCAAAAATATTTGCGGTTAAGGTTGACGAGCGTATTCCTCAAGTCACAGAATGTCTGCCGGGAGCTAACTGCGGCGGCTGCGGATATACCGGCTGTGCGGCTTTGGCTGAGGCAATCGTAAAAGGCGAAGCTCCTGTAAATAAATGTCCGGTCGGTGGCGGAGAAGTCGCTAAAAAAATCGCCGCTGTCATGGGAGTTGAAGCAAGCGAACCGGTCAGAATGAGAGCTCAGGTTATGTGCTCGGGAACTGCTGAATTTTCAAAAAAGAAGTACATATATGAGGGAGCGCGTGACTGCATTGCCGCGTCAAAAATCGGTGGCGGCGATAAACTCTGTCCCAATGGCTGTATCGGTTTGGGCACTTGCGTGAAATCATGTCCGTTTAATGCGATTAAAGTAGAAAACGGCGTTGCGGTAGTTGACTATGCAAAATGTACCGGTTGTGGAACGTGTGTGGCGGCTTGCCCTAAGCATATAATAAAACTTATTCCTTATGAGAGCGCGCACTGGGTAGGATGTATGTCGGTTGATGATGGTAAAACCACAAGAAAATATTGCGATGTCGGCTGTATAAGCTGTAAACTTTGCGAAAAGAACTGCGAAGCCGGCGCAATTACCGTAACTGATTACGTGGCTTCAATCGACTATTCAAAGTGTACCGGCTGTAACGTGTGTGTATCAAAATGTCCGAGAAAGATAATCTGGTCTGCAAAGAAACAGGGCAGAGACGGTCTGATTATCTCAAGAGCGCATTTAGAAGATTAAGTATATTTAATATTCGGTGTAATCTTAAACAAGGTTGCACCGTTTTATTTTTATATAAAAATAAATTTAAAATTGATTTTTTCTCAATTAATGAGAAGTAGACAGGATATGAGTTAATCTGTATAATATAATTATAGTTAGGCGCCGACAAGTATATTTTTGAAGGAGATTAAATTTATGATTTTTGGTAAAATCATAAAAAAGCTGCGTCGGGAACGCGATATGACGCAGGAAGAACTGGCAGAAATTCTGGAAATTTCACCTCAGGCAGTCAGCCGTTGGGAAACAGAAGCCGCTATGCCGGATATCTCAATGCTGCCTGTTTTATGCAATATTTTTAATATAACATCGGATGAGCTTTTAGGTATCGATATTCAGAAAAAACGTGAAAAAATTGAGGCGATTTGCGCAGAAGGCGATAAGTATTCGAGTCGCGGATATTATGAAGAGGCGCGTAAAATTCTTGAAGCGGGATCGCGTGAATATCCTGACAGCTGCGACATTATGTATCGGCTTATGTATGTTTCACATTGTCAATATTGTGCCAATACCAGAAATACGAATTACCGTGATGAGGCGATTAGTTTGGGTGAAACACTTCTTGAAAAAAGTACAGATGACAGTATACGCCATAGCGCGATACAGATTCTATGTTTCACCTACAAAGATATCGGTAAGATTGATGAAGCGATAAAACTCGCAAATTCAATGCCTGACATAGCGGTTTCCAAAGATATGCTGTTAAGTATTATATATGATGGGGATGAAGGCTACCGAGCAAACCAGAGAAAGGCAGATAATCTTTTGCAGTTTCTTTCAAATGCACTTGATTCAATGCAGATAAAGCTTGATTCAGGAGAGTATGCATATACGGAAAAAGAACTTGCCGCGCTCAGAGATAAACGCATTGCATTTATTAATTTATTTTTTGAAGATGGAAATTTTGGATTTTATAATTGTCATCTTTGGAACGCGCACATTGGTCAGGCAGTATATTATGCAAACTTCAATGACATTGAAAATGCAATATTTCATCTTAGAAAAGCGGCAGAGCATTCAATTAAATTTGTGACAGATAATGATAAACAATATACTTCGCTTGTTTTCAGAGGGCTTGATAAAGGAAGCTGGACTGGAGGAAATACTGACAATGATGCGGCGCAACTTTTGAAACAACTTGACAATAATGTATTTGATGTAATTCGGGGAACACCGGAGTTTGAGGAGATAAAAGCAGAATTGTATAAATATGCCGGAAAATGGAATGTTCAAGAAGAATAAAATAAGCATAAAAATAGGTGCCGGAATATATACGGCACCTTGTAAATAATTATTTTGAGGTATGAGTCTTAAAGTATTTTATCATATATAGAAGCAAGAATATACCTGCGATGGGGAATAATGAAGCGGTAAGCATGCCGGCTTTCATTCCGATTTGCTCGACTGACAGGGAAAGAGAGGAACTAAGCTGAACTGCCAAACTGCTTTCAGATACTTTATCTACAATAAATCCTAATAGCTGAGGAGCTACCGAAGCACCGAAATCTCCTCCGGCAGCCATAAGCGCATATGCGGCAACTCCGAGAGCGGGGAATTTCTCTTCCATTAAAATCAGAGTACCGGGCCATAACATAGCGGTGCATAAACCAGTGATGATACAAGCTAACATGGAGAGTATGAAATTAGGCGACAAGCCGGCGGTCAGATAACATACAGACGCGCCTATCATACCGAAAAGCAAAACTGATGAGATATTTTTGCCGTATTTAGCATATAGAGATCTGCCTGCGCCTAAAAGAATTGCAAACGAGGTCATTCCGAGAATATCGCCCCACATTTTTGGAATCTTTAAAGCGTTTTCCATATATACGGAAATCCAGTTAGTCATGGAGTTTTCTGCGGCACTTCCGAGAAAGATACAAATTACACAGAGCGCAATTCCGAAATTTTTATTCTTTGACTTTTCAGAATCGGTATTTTGTGATATATTGACGTCAGGCATTGGCGAAATCGAATACAGCACAAATGAGATTATCGGGAGCACTGCCCAAAACATAGTAAGATACATCCAATTATTTGTGCCGAATATTTTTAAGAACAGGGTGCTTATTATAATAACGCTGACTAAACCGTAAGCGTACAGCGAATGGAGCATACTCATATCTCGTTCAGGGTTATCGGACGGGAGAGCGGCAACTGTGGGACTGAGCAGGACTTCACATAGACCGGCAGATACTGAAAAGATAACGGTGCCAATCAGTAATCCGACATACGCATAATCCGGAAACAGCATTGGGACAAGTGCATAAGTAAACAAGCCTAATGATGTAATCAGCGGCATAATTTTAACAGTCTTATGAATATTGAAATATTTAGTAAAAAAAGTGAAAATTAAATCAATTGTCAACTGTGTGCAGAAATTCACCAGCACCAGTGTACCGAGCAGGGTATACGAGATTCCGTACATTTCCCTGAAAGTAACAAATAATAGCGGCGGCAGGCTGAAAATTGACGACATAGCAACATATGTATAATAACATGCATACTTAGTTCGTTTAAAATTAGGGGCAGTCATATATTTATCCTCCGATTTTTTTCCACTTATTGTACCACAATTAAATATAAAAAACAACTGTTTTCAAAAATTTTTCCCGGGAGCAAAAAATTTCCTCGGGAATATTTTTATATGGTAAAATAAGTGATTTTTAATCGTGTAATTTTAAAATTTTTTATATATCAATTTCGGCGCGTGATAAAATTTCTGTCAAAGCGTTATCAAGGCTGAAATTATCATCAACTTTTATATTGCAGTCGAATTTGAAATCAATCTCGGTTTCAAGTTTTGCCACAGCTATAATTCCTGCTTTTGCAAGGAGTTTGATTTTTTCGATATCATGTGCGTTTTTGACTGATTCACAATATACAAGCTTGCCGATATCAAGAAGCGCACGCTCAATTTTTACAGAGTATTTTTCAATATTTTCCGGTGTACCGGTTAAAGCTACGGTAACAGGATTTTGACCGTATATACGAGCGCGTTCTGCGGAACTTACTTCTGCGGAATAAGATTCGGAGCCGCCGCCGCTTATAGATTCCATAATTATACCGCCGCCGGTAATTTCATAATCCGAAACAATAACAAAACGGCTTGTTACAGGAATATCCGATGATAAATCGAATGCGATATCGTGGTCTGTTTCTATAATACAGTCAGCAATATCAAAGCGTTCTATTTTGTTTTTCTTGCTTTTGACAAGAGTTGAGGCGTCAAGCGTACTGATAATGGAATCAATTTTGCACGCAGCTTTCGCAGTACCGATTTTAAGGCTGTATCTGCGTTCAGGTGTCATAGGTTCATTGCCGAGCCAGAATATGCTTGTACGGAATTTTCGTCCCACGCATGGAGCAGGTTCACCAACTTTGCAGGCGATTTCACCGCGCTTTGTATAAATCTGAGTAGTGCAGGTAAAACCAGTAGATTTTCCTGCGTAAACGGTATTTTGCGGTTCACGTGCGAACTCCTCTATTGAGTTTACCTTTGTAGTTTTGCGTGACGGATAGAATACAACTTCATCACCGACAGATAAAGAACCAGTTTCGATTAATCCGGCTACTATTCTGCGGTTATCGCCGTCAGCGGTAAATTTATATACATCTTGTACCGGCATTCTAAGTGGGAGATTTTCTTCATTTTCGATATTTTTAAAGGCGTCAAGCTGTTCAAGGACAGTCATTCCGTCATACCAAGGGATATTTTTTTCGGAATGAATTGCGATATTGTCGCCTTCCATTGCGGATACAGGAATAAATGAAGTCGGGGTAATATTAATTTGAGATAAAAATTCACTGTAATCGTGTACAATTTTATCATATGTATCCTTATCATAGCCGACTAAATCCATTTTATTTACAAGTACGGCTAACTGTTTTATACCGAGCATTTCAAGAATATATCCATGACGGCGAGAATTTTCGCATATTCCTTCACGAGCATCAATTACTAAAAGTGCGGCTTCCGCTCTTGATGCACCGGTAATCATATTTTTAAGGAATTCAATGTGTCCGGGAGCGTCGATTATTATGTATTTTCTGAGATCGGTTTTGAAAAAGCACCTTGCGGAATCAATAGTAATTCCCTGAGAACGTTCATCTTTTAAGGCGTCAAGCAGAAATGCATATTCAAATGGTTTAGCGTTGCGGCGGCACATTTCGCGTAACTGTTCAAGCTTGCCTTCGGGAAGAGCCTGAGTATCTGCCAAAAGTCTGCCTATTACAGTACTTTTTCCATGGTCTACGTGTCCAACGATAACGATATTCATAGAATCTTCGTTATCGATTATATTTTGATTTGTAATTTCGTTATTCATTTGTGCAACTCCAGATTTCGGATTTTTAAAAACATCATTATACGTTAAGTATTACATATATCCGTCCTTGCGGAGTTCCTCAAGTCCTCCGCCGTCTTCTTTATCCTGTTCACGGCCGGAACGTTCAGCGATTTTAGCAAATTTACCTGAACGCAGTTCTTCAATAATTTCATCGATATTTTTAGAAGTTGAATCTACTGGCTTGGTGCAAGGGTAACAGCCGAGAGAACGATAGCGCTTACCGTTTCCTTGGTCAAAATAAAGCGATACAACCGGAACGCCTTCGCGTTTGATATATTCCCAAATATCAAGCTCTGTCCAGTCGAGCAGAGGGTGAATTCTAACGTGAGTTCCGGGAGCAAAATCGGTTTTGTACTGTCCCCAGAATTCCGGAGGCTGTTCTCCGATATCCCAGTCATTGTTCTTATCACGAGGTGAGAAATAACGTTCCTTTGAACGGCTGCCTTCTTCATCAGCACGAACACCTACAATAACGCCTGTATAAGGTTCTCTGTTGGAATCGATTTCATATTTGCCGGTCTGATGGTTCATACGATAGCGGTTCCATTCCCCTGAAAGGGTGTGAGCGAGCGCTTCGGTTTTAAGATTGCGGCAGCATTCAATTCTTGAAACATTGCCATCGGGAAAAGTTTGCTTTTTATCAAGAGCTTCTTTATTTTCACCGTAAATCATATCGAGATGCCATTCGAGCGCAAGGCGGTCACGGTACTCAATCATCTCCGGAATTTTGTAATGAGTATCTATATGTACGAGCGGAAAAGGAACATGACCGAAGAAAGCTTTGCGTGCAAGACATAGCAAAACAGTACTGTCTTTGCCGATTGACCAAAGCATACATAAATTTTTAAATGCCGCATAAGATTCGCGCAGAATATGAATACTGCGGCTTTCGAGTTTATCAAGATGACTGCTTGTCATAATTACCACCTGTTAAATTATTCACTGTAATTTAAATTTGTTTTCTATTTTATTTAAAATTATGTATCCGAGCTGATTTTTAACGTCTGTTCGGTTGTAAAGCATCGGGGCTCCGTCGCCTCTAAGGAACACCGCACCTGCTTCTTCGCACACTGCCTGCATTGCGGCAGTATCCCATTCCTTTGTGAAATTACCGAAACGATAATGTACATCGGCTTTTCCCTCAGCGATATAACAGCCTTTGAGAGAGCTTCCGGCATTTATGAGTTCACCGATTTTATCTTTGTTTAATTCAAGCATTGCGGCGGTTTCGGAATCAAAATGAGAACGGCTTGCCATAACTATTAAATTCTCGGTTCTATCGCCGGTATGGATTTGATTTGCTTTATCGAATAAACTGTCCTGATTTTCAAAGTATGCTTTCGCATTTTC
>CALWTV010000293.1 GCA_944384555.1 uncultured Clostridia bacterium
GAGGTAAGATATATGGCAGCAGAAAAGCAGACTGCGGGAAGAAAAGGTCTTGGAGATTTTGCGCCTAAGTTTGCACAGTTGAATGATGATGTACTGTTTGGCGAGGTATGGTCGAGAACTGATAAATTATCTCTGCGTGATAGAACTATTATAACGGTTACAGCGCTTATTTCAAAAGGTATAACGGATAGTTCATTAAGATATCATATTCAGAACGCGAAAAAACATGGCGTGACAAAACTTGAAATGGTAGAGATAATTACCCATATTGCATTTTATATAGGCTGGCCTAATGCATGGGCAGTATTTCCAATGGTGCGTGAAATTTATATGGAAGATACATCAGAATGTTCTGATTCCCTGTTCGGACTTGGAGAGCCGAATGACGCTTTCGCAAAATACTTTACAGGAAAAAGCTATCTGAAACCGTTGAATACGGAAGGTGTTGGCATATTTAATGTAACGTTTGAGCCTAAGTGCCGAAACAACTGGCATATTCATCATAAAGGCGGTCAGATACTGCTTTGTACTGACGGCGAGGGCTGGTATCAGGAATGGAATCAAGCGGCAGTGAAACTTCATCCCGGAGATGTAATTTATATTAAACCGGAAATTAAGCACTGGCACGGCGCTTCGGCTGATGAATGGTTTACGCATGTCGCAATTGAAATACCTGCCGATGGTGCGTCAAACGAATGGCTTGAACCGGTTGACGATATTCATTATAACGAACTGTAATTTTAATAATCACAGAAAAAAGGAGATTTTGATATGTTAGGAAATTTCACTTATTCAAATCCGACAAAGATTTATTTTGGAGAAAACGCACTTGATGGACTGTATTCGGAATTGCCGAAGTACGGTAAAAATGTACTTCTTGTATACGGTGGAGGCTCAATAAAGAAAAACGGGATATATGATAATGTCGTATCGATTTTAAAGGAATGCGGCAAAGAAATTTACGAAGACGCTGGTGTAATGCCGAATCCTACGGTTGAAAAACTGTATGAAGGCTGTGAGCGTGCTAAAAAAGGCAATGTAGATTTGATTTTGGCAGTCGGCGGAGGTTCAGTATGCGATTATGCGAAAGCGGTTTCTGTATCCGTACATTGCAAGGAAGATCCATGGGATAAATATTATCTGCGTATGGAAGATGTGGACAATGAGATAATTCCCGTAGGCTGTGTGCTTACCATGGTCGGAACAGGTTCGGAGATGAACGGCGGCTCGGTAATAACAAATCCCACGCAAAAATTAAAAATCGGTCATGTATTCGGAGATAATGTTTTCCCCAAATTCTCTATTTTGAATCCGG
This sequence comes from uncultured Clostridia bacterium, assembly GCA_944384555.1. Taxonomy (GTDB): domain Bacteria; phylum Bacillota; class Clostridia; order Oscillospirales; family CAG-272; genus CALWTV01. The sequence goes on from CALWTV010000293.1 coordinate 1,316, forward strand.
TATATACATTTACTCTTCCTAAATATCAGATGACGGCAGGATTTTTTGACATTATGTCGCATATACTGGAGCAGTATTTTTCCGGCGAAGATGACAATACCTCTGATTATCTGATGGAAGGTCTTTTAAAATCCCTTATTCACAGTTCGCTTATTGCAATAGATAATCCAAAAGATTATGAAGCGAGAAGCAATATAATGTGGATTGCGTCATGGGCACTTAATACCCTTGTAGCAAAGGGAAAATCCACTGACTGGGAAGTTCATATGATAGGTCAGTCTGTCGGAGCATATACTGACGCTACTCACGGAATGACGCTTGCCGCAGTGTCGCTCCCGTATTACAGATTTATTATGCCTTATGGTTTGGCTAAATTTAAAAGATACGCGGTAAATGTATGGAATGTTGACCCGAGCGGAAAAAGCGATGAGCAGGTTGCGGCAGAGGGGCTTGAAAAAATGGAAGCTTATATGCGCAAAATCGGACTTGTGATGAATATATCTGATTTAGGCGTTACCGAGGATATGATTGAGGGAATCGCAGACGGTACTTTTATAATGACTGGTGGATATAAGGTGCTTACACACGATGATGTGGTACAGATTTTGAAAGCCAGCATGAAAAACAACATTTCATAAGATGAAATTTGTAACAAAAGAGCCGATAAATAAAGGATGGTCGAGCGATAAAAAATACTGTGCTGTTGATGAAAGCGGCACACGGTATCTTATTCGTATTTCCGATATCGCTCAGCACGACAAAAAACAGTCTGGATTCAATATGATGAAACGAGTTGCTTCTTTAGGTGTTCCTATGTGTGAGCCAATCGAATTTGGAATATGTGAAGAAGGCGTCTATTCGCTTCAGAGTTGGATTGAAGGCGTTGACATGGAAACAGTACTTTCCACATTATCCAACACGGAGCAGTATGTATACGGACTTGAAGCCGGACGTATTCTGCAAAAGATACATTCTATTCCGGCTCCGGCAGCGCAGGAAAATTGGGAGACTCGTTTCAACCGCAAAATGGATTATAAAATTCAAAAATATAATGAGTGTCCAATTAAATATGAAAATGGACAGGCATTCATCAATTATATAAATGAAAATCGCCATTTGCTTAAAGGCAGACCGCAGACATATCAGCACGGTGACTACCATATCGGCAATATGATGATAGGAAACGACAGGAAACTATATATTATTGATTTTGACCGAGATGATTTCGGCGACCCGTGGGAAGAATTTAATCGTATTGTATGGTGTGCCCAAAAATCTCCCATCTTTGCGTCAGGCATGGTGAACGGATATTTTGACGGAAATGTACCGCTGGAATTTTGGAAATTGCTTGCTCTTTATATATCCAGCAATACGCTTTCATCTGTATATTGGGCAATTCCGTTTGGGCAGGACGAGGTGGATACCATGCTCAGTCAAGCTAAAGAAGTACTGAATTGGTATGATAATATGCGTAACCCAATACCGTCTTGGTATTTTAACGGTTATCATATACAGTACATTGACGGAATACCTTTTAAATTGAAAAGTGCTTTCGACTTCAGCTTTCTTAAAGAATACGGCACGGTATTCAAGGTTTTTGATGACCAAGATTCCGGAAATATATGCTTTGGAACTGAAAAAGACGGACAGCGTTATTTCATAAAATTTGCCGGAGCTCATACTGACCGCGGAATCGGTAAACCAGAAGACGCAGTCAAAAGATTAAAATCAGCTTTTCATGTATATAACGAGCTAAAGCATAAAAATTTGATAGAACTTGTGGAAGCAAAAGATATCGGAGAAGGATTTGTTATAGTGTTCAAATGGGCAGACGGGCACTGTATGGGAAGACAATATCCTGCGGCACACCATCGGTTCATGAGTCTGCCAATAGAGGATAAATTGAATGTGTTCCTCGATATAATTGATTTCTTTGAATATATTATATCTCAGGGGTATGTAGCGATCGATTTTTATGACGGCAGTATTATG
>CALWTV010000294.1 GCA_944384555.1 uncultured Clostridia bacterium
AATACGGCTGCCGCATTGAGGATATGGTGGCTATTGTCCCCGGAGGAAAGATAAATCTCACAAATGCCCCCAAAGAATTAATTGAAATTTAAGTTTATGTATAATTTTTCAAAAAAACAATATATAAACTTACAGAGGAAAATAAAAATATCTTAATAAAAATATTACATTTATACCTTGAAATAAATACTGTTTTGTATTAGAATAAAGTGTAAATTTGTATTTTTAAAATTATCTAATATTAAAAATTGAAAGGAGTAGGTTCTCCATAATTTATTTTAATTTTGTCACTCGACATTAGGAGAACCCAGTTATTTATGGTAATAGCAGGCGATTTTAAAAACGGCGTAACTTTTGATATGGATGGTCAGGTAATGCAGGTCATCGAATTTCAGCATGTTAAACCGGGTAAGGGCGCAGCTTTCGTAAGAACAAAATTAAGAAACGTTATCACTGGTGCTGTAATAGAAAAAACATTCAGCCCTACAGATAAATTCCAGGACGCTCATATCGAACGCAAAGATATGCAGTATCTTTATAGTGACGGCGATTTATACTACTTTATGGATATGGAAACTTATGAACAGATTCCGCTTAATTCAGACAAGCTTTCAGATTCATTCAAATTCGTTCAAGAAAATATGGTATGCAAGATAGTATCATATAAGGGTAATGTTTTCTCTGTTGAACCGCCTATGTTTGTTGAACTTGAAATTGTTGATACAGAACCCGGTGTAAGAGGAGATACTGCAACCGGAGCTACCAAAAATGCAACAGTTGAAGGCGGCGCAGTAGTAAGAGTTCCGCTCTTTATAAATCAGGGTGAAAAGATTAAAATAGACACTCGTACAGGCGAATATCTCGAACGTGCATAAGCTAATTTTAAAGAGGCAGTAAAAAACTGCTACAGGAGGGATTTTTATGACATTAAACGAAAAAAGTGCATATTTAAAAGGTCTTGCAGCAGGACTTGACCTCGATAAATCAAAACCGGAAGCTAAGTTGATAGATGCAATGCTGGATCTTCTTTCTGAAATTACTGCTTCTGTTGCCGATTTAAATGAGGAAGTAGATACTCTTAACGATTATGTAGAGGAACTTGACGAAGACCTCGGAAATTTAGAAGAAGTTGTATACGATGATGAGTGTGATGAAGAGCATGAATGCGACTGCGGACATCATCATCATGATTTTGATGACGATGACGACGATGATGACGACGACGAAGATTACGCTCAGCTAATGTGCCCGCATTGTAATGAGGTTTTCTATATTGATACTGATTATTCTTCAGATGATATAATATGCCCTAATTGCAATAAATCCGTTATCGGTAATGACAGTGATGATGAAAGCTGTGACTGCTGTGATTGTGATTCATGTGATTGCTGTTCAGATGAAGATGATGACGAAGACGGTAAAAAAGAATAATTTTTAAGAGATAAATATTAATAAAAGGTGCAGTTTTGTAAAAGAAACTGCATTTTTATTTTTGCATGTATTGACATTTGTTTGAAATTGAGATATAATAATCAAATCGGCATATTTCGATTGTTTTTTCAAAATATGCTGATTTTTTATCTCTATTATAATTTCAGTTTAAAAATTATGTAGTGATAAGTAGAAATATATTAACAATAAAAAAGAGGTGAATGTGTTGATTGAACTTTCTCAAATTAACAAAACGTTTCGTGTAGCCCGCAGAAATGCAGGTTTTGGTTCGGCATTGAAGGCGCTGTTCAGCCGGGAATATGAAAATATCCATGCATTAAATGATGTATCTTTCAAAATAGATACAGGAGAAATGGTTGGATATATCGGACCTAACGGAGCCGGAAAAAGCAGCACTATTAAAATTATGAGCGGCATATTGACTCCTGACAGCGGACAGTGTCTGATTAATGGGCTTGTACCGTGGAAGAACCGTAAGGAACACGTTTCTCAAATCGGAGTTGTGTTCGGTCAGCGTTCACAGCTTTGGTGGGACGTTCCGGTAATAGATTCTTTTGAGCTTATACGAGATATATATAAGGTGAAAGATTCAGTATACAAAAATAATATAGATATGCTGAGTGAAATGCTGAATTTGTCTCAGATAATGAAAACTCCAGCGCGCCAGCTCAGTTTAGGGCAGAGAATGAGGTGTGAAATCGCCGCCTCTCTTATACATGACCCTAAAATATTGTTCCTCGATGAACCGACAATCGGACTTGACGCGGTTTCAAAAATTGCAGTCAGAACTTTTATAAAACAGCTGAACCGTGAAAAGAAAACTACCGTTATTCTTACTACCCACGATATGCAGGATATCGAAGCGCTTACCGAACGGATTCTGCTTATCGGAAAGGGGCGAATTCTGCTTGACGGTTCATTAACTGAACTGAAACAAAAGAATTCACGCTATAAAAAAATAACCGCAGTGTATTCTGATTTAAAAGACGGGGATTTTATTCTGCCTAAAGGAATTATGCAAATCGAAAAAAATCCCAGTCACGGAAAATTTACTATTGATACATGTGAAATAAGCGTGTCAGACGCAATATCCGCACTCGTAAAATCGGCAGATATAATGGACATATCGATTGAGGGAACATCAGCGGAAGAGCTTGTAGTATCTCTTTATAAGGAGTACGGTATTTGATTATGAAAAAATATTTGTCTTTATTCAGAATCAGATTTAATAATTCGCTTCAATATCGGACGGCGGCATATGCCGGAATCGCAACTCAGTTTTCATGGGGTTTTATGGAAATATTACTGTTCAATGCGTTTTATCGAACTGACGCCGCTGCTTTCCCGATGGAATTTTCGCAGGTTGCGTCATACATATGGCTTCAACAGGCATTTGTTGCTATATTTATGATGTGGTTTACTGATAATGATATTTTTGCAGCGATTACAAGCGGAAATATAGCGTATGAACTGGCGCGTCCGATGGATTTATACAATATGTGGTTCACCCGGGTGGCGGCGCAGCGGATTGCCCGGGCGCTTTTGCGGTGTCTGCCTATTTTGCTGGTCGCTTTTCTGCTGCCGGAGCC
>CALWTV010000295.1 GCA_944384555.1 uncultured Clostridia bacterium
AGAGCTCTGTATCACGTCCCCAAAAACCGTTTCTGAATGTTCTCGGAACTTCGCCCTCAGCTTCATACACATATTTAAGAGTATAAAATCCCGGTTCTACATCAATCGAAAGTGGAATTTGCGTATAATATACATCTTCTTCAAGCGGTATTGTCATTTCTGTATTATATAATAATTTATCCGCTTTTGTAATCTCGATTGAAAGTTTTGCTGAGGTATTTTTACCTTTTTTATACTTTTGGGAATTAATTAAAAGCGTAGGACGTTCATTTTCCAAATACAGTGCGTAATTCGGTCTTACACGTATTTCATACGAACCGAGCTCCGCAATATCTGAGAGAATTTTAATTACATCAGCCCCGCCGTTTGCCCAAAATTCATCAGTTGTATCCTGAGCGATATACATATGTCTTGCGCCCATAAAGTCATGTTTATAATGCTCAATCATCATAACAGGACTTGCGGTATGTCTGTTATCAAAATATCCCTTTATCAGCGGGAATATTGCGGCGTCCATAGGTCCGGCAGTACCACTGTCAGTGGGAACGTCATTTTTATGAGTGAACATTACCACATATCCCGATGTTTTATTTTTAGAAAAGCATTTTTCATATCCTCTGAGTACGGGAAATTCATCAGTTATGTCTATCTTATCAATTCTATCCGGCTCTATTTCAAGTGTATTCTGAATATATAGCTGACGGTGATATTCAGTTTGAAGTTTTTCGGTGCGCCAAACACCATTTTCATACGACACAGGATATGAAACAGGTGTTCCTCCGCCTATATTTATAAACGAAGCTCCGTCAAGCAATGCGGTTTTAATTGAACGCCACATATTTCTTGGAAAATACGCACCGTGAAGATTCACTATCGTTTCTGCGTCAGATGGAACTTCATCAGATGCAGTGATTATTTTAAAGTATTGGCTCAATTTCTGTAATGATTTATAATCGGGCCGCACACCCGAGTATGGAAATGTATTATCGTATATCAAGATACGGCTCATGGAAAATTCTCCTTATTATTTGATAAATTTATGATATCATATGCTTTAAGATTAGTCAATGATATTAATAAAAACAAATATCAAATAATTATATTAAAATACTTTATTTTTAAGAAATATGTGGTATAATAATAAAAAATGAATTAAATAAAGGAGAGTTTAAAATGAAAAAAGAAATCGTAATAAAGGGCATGAGCTGTCCGCACTGCCAGGCAAGTGTTGAACGTGCGCTTAACGAAATTGAAGGTGTAAGCGCAAAAGCGGATTTCAAAAAAGGAATTGCAGTCGCTAAAATTGAAGGCGAAGTCGATGATTCCGTGATAAAAAACGCTATAAAAGAAGCTGGATTTGAAGTCGTTGAAATTCATGTAAAAAAAGGTATTTTCGGCTGAGTTCTTTAATCTCTGAGTAATCAGTAAGCAAAATAAAAAGGAGGAGTACGCAAGTATAAATTATTATATCTGTGTCTATACCGTACATATTATGAAATTGCCAAAAATGATTTTATTTGATTACGGTCACACTCTCTGCCACGAAACCGGATTTGATACAAATAAAGGTACTGTCGCAGTAATGAAATATATTAAATCAAATCCGAAAAATTATTCCTGTGAGGAAATATCAGATTTTTCAAAAAAATTATTTGAGCAAATACGAAATGGAGCAAGAAAAAATAATCTTGAGATACATAATCAAAAATTTCAGCAAATGCTCTATGAATACTTGGAAATAGAAATTGACCTTACTCAGCCGCAAATAGAAAAAATTTTCTGGGATAATTCAGCTCCCGGCGGAATTATGCCAAATGCTGACAAAATGATAGACTTTATAAACTCCGCCGGTATCAGAAGCGGTGTAATCAGCAATGTATCCTTTTCCGGAGAGGCTTTGTCTGAAAGAATAAACCGAATACTGCCAAATAATAAATTTGAATTTATTATCGCCTCAAGTGAATACGTTTTCCGAAAACCTGAACCGCTTATATTTGAACTTGCACTCAAAAAAGCTCACTTGAATCCCGATGAAGTATGGTACTGCGGAGATAATCCCATAGCTGACGCAGAAGGCTCATCTGGAGTCGAAATGTTTCCTGTGTGGTATCACAGCTCCGTAAAATGCGACTACCATGATAAAAAATATGAAATCCCACCAAAGTGCGAACATCTGCTTATATCCGATTGGAATGATTTTATTCTTTTTCTAAAAAATCTTATGTAAATTCAAAATATTATTATTTTTATAGGGAGGATATAAATTATTATGAATATAAAATATTACGGAACAGCAGCGGCTGAAGGTTGGCCTGGACTATTCTGTTTATGTGATTCATGTATGAAAGCGCGCAGACTCGGCGGAAAAAATATTCGTACCCGTTCGCAGTCACTCATTACTTCAGGCGATTCAAAACTTCTTATCGATTTTCCGGCAGATACATATTTACATGTGCTCAACTATGGACTTGACCTCACAAAAATCGCTCACTGTATTATCACTCACAATCATTCCGACCACTACTACCCTTTTGATTTTTGGTGCAGGAACCGAGGAATTGCCGCAGTTATCGATGAATCAGTTCCAATGATGACAATATACGGCGGAAAAAGTGCCGGAGATTTTTATCAACAAGTTGAGTTTGACAGTGAAAGAACTCAATTTAAGGTTATAAATAAATACGAACCGATTCAAATTGATAAATTTACTGTAACTGCACTTGACGCTGACCATCAACAAACTACCGACTGTGTACTTTACATTATCTCAGATGGGGAAAAAACATTCCTCTATGCTCACGATACCGGTTATTTTCCTGAAAAAACTTGGGATTATCTCATTTCTAACAAGATATATTTTGATGCTGTTTCACTTGACTGTACAAGTATAATGAAAAATAACGAAAGAAATCATATGGGGCTTAATGCAAACCGAAAAGTCCGTGATAGATTATATGAAAATAAACTTGCCGATGAAAATACACGCTTCATTATTAACCATTTTTCCCATAACGGCGGACCTATATATGATGAGCTTGTCGATTTAGTCGGTGAAGAGTTTACAGTGTCATATGACGGACTCGAAGTTGAGTTCTGATATTTCAAAATCCATTCTGCATATTAAAATGAGAGGTGCTTCTTAAAACTGCACCCCTCTTTTTTAATTATTATAAATTTTTGATTTTCAATACTGTACAAGGTCTGTTTGTTGTTATATAGTCAACACCGAAATCAAGCATTTTATGCATAATCTCTTCTTTGTCAACAGTCCACACAGTAATTTTTACTCCAAATGATTTAATAATTTCAACCGATTTTAAATCAACGCCGTTATAATTCAAATTTATTCCACATTTGCTGTCCGCACATATTTTTGCCGCTTTCTCAACAAGCGAATAATCAAGCGGTTCCTTGAAAAGTCCATCTATTCCAAGTCCCTCAGCATTTCTATATATCTGTGTACCCTTAAGATATGGAATTTCATCTCCAGATACAGAACCGGTAAATATAATCTGCTCCGCTTTTACTCCACTTTTAAGCGCAGTTTCCATTACATTTTTTGCAATTCCGATATGTTTACAGTCACAATTTACATACTTATCTGTTTTTGCAAGGCGTGAAAACAGCTCATTTATATCCACACCGTCACCGATTTTTTGAGGTCTATCATGAGATAACACAATTGAATCTTCAATCTGCCAAATATCAACCTCAAGTCCGTCAGCACCACAAGAAAGCGCAGTTTCAATAAACTCAACCGAATTTGCCGGTGTATTTTCCGCTCCAGAATGAGCAGTTATTTTAGTAACATACATCTTAAGTTTCCTCTTTCATTAAATTTTATTTATCTGCCGATTCTTTAAGCTGTTTTAAATATTTTTCTCGATTACTTAGGATTTTTCCAAAATTACATATAAATAATATAAGGCACACTGAAGCAGATACAAAGTCCGCTATCGGCTGTGCATAATAAATTCCCATTACTCCGACAAAGACAGGAAGAATCAGCGCAATCGGTATAAGCAGGATTATTTTTCTAAGCATTGCGAGAAATAGAGATAATTTTGCCTGTCCAAGAGCAAGAAATGTACTTTGACATGCCATAGTTATTCCAAACATGAATATACAGCCGAAATTGATTCTCATACATTTTGCTGTAAGCTCTATCAGTCCTGCGTCAGGAGTGAATATACGTGTAATTCCGCCCGCAAAAACCTGTATTCCAAGCCATACTGCTATCATAATAGAAAGTGATATTACTAAAACGCGCTTAAAAACCGCCCTTACTCTATCCATATTGCCCGCTCCGAAATTATAGCTCGTTATCGGAGTAACACCCTGTGTAAATCCCTGTATCGGCATTATAAAAAGCTGCATTACGCTGAGTATTATCGTCATCGCGCCTACATACATATCGCCACCGTATCTTTGGAGAGAGCTGTTAAGTATTATCTGCACAAGGCTTTCAGACGCCTGCATTACAAACGGTGAAACTCCAAGTCCCGCTATCATGGCAATAATTTTAATATCCGGCTTCAATTTTTTGATATTAATTCTTATTTTACTCTTTTTTGAGCATAAAAATCTTACTACCCATACCGCTGATACAAACTGAGCTATTATTGTCGCAAGTGCCGCTCCTGATACCCCCATATCAAATAAAAATATAAATATCGGGTCAAGCACTATATTTATTATCGCGCCTATAACAACTGAAAACATTGCGGTATTAGCGAATCCCTGACATGAAATAAACGGATTTAAACCAATCGAAAACTGCACAAACAAAGTGCCAAGCAAATATATTCCGAGATAATCCATTGCATATCCAATTGTGTTCTCACTTGCTCCGAAAGCCATTAAAATAGGATATCTGAAAATTATTAATACGGTACTCAAGACAATCGAAATTAATGTCAGCATTGTGACACCGTTGCTCAAAATTTTTTCCGCTTTTTCATTATCTCCTTCGCCCATTCTTATGGCCGCCTGTGGAGCCCCGCCCATTCCTACAAAAGCGGAAAATGCGGATACTATCATAATTATCGGAAACGTAACTCCGACACCCGTAAGAGCAATCTTGCCTGTTTCTGGCATGTTGCCTATGTATACACGGTCGACAAGGCTGTATAGTACATTAATAAGCTGAGCAATTACTGAGGGAATCGCAAGTTTAACCATTAATTTGCCAATACTTCCCTTGTCCAGCTCTGTTGTTGAACTCATCTGTCCAGACATATTCAAATTAATTCCTTTCTAAATTTACTCATATATTTTAGCTATTATACTCCTCTTGCAATTCGTTTTCAATATATATTTTTTCAATTTTTATTGTATATAATTTTATATAATAAAACAAGGAAGAAAAATCCTCCCTTATGAGAAAATCTTTCTTCCAAATAGATATTATTAAAATTATTATCTGCTTGTTTCTTCCATTGCGATTTCTGCCCATCTCCAAAGGCGTTTCGGGTCATATTTTACAGTGCTTATATCCTTTAAGATAAGCTCAAGATTTACATTGTTAGCCTTAGCCGCATTTATTGTACGTCTTATATCTGCTCTTACCAAATCTTCATTAAGAGATGTTTCTGCAAGAAGTGCGGGAGTAGGTTTGTTTGACATGATATACTTCTTAGGCAGTTTTGCCGCGAAATTTTCTCTGTCACTCCACGGGCTGCATGAAATTTTTCTGATATTGGGCATTGTATCTACTACGTCAAGTCTGTCATCAAGTCTGTCACAGCAGCCGTAATAAATCGCGCCGAACATCGGGAATATACGCTTCATATATGTTGCTTCAAATTCATCAGTGATTTCAGGTGAAACTGATGAGAAAAGCTGAGCAAGTCCGAATGCCCATACATCTTTTGATGTAGGATTATCTTTATTAGGCATGTCATCGCTAAATGTATATGAGCAGTGGCACATATTAGTATATGTATCAAGTCCGCCAAATGCGTTATACTGTTCAACCTGAGATATAAGCGCGTTTGTCGCTCTTTCCATTATAGCATGAATAAATTCAGGTCTGTCCATAAGCTCTATGTAGCAGGTTTCAACTCCAAGCCACATTGAAATCTGGTCCCATATGCCGAGATGCATTGTATGACCTTGCATTTTATACGGAGCAACTCCTGCAAGAACTACGTCTGCCATTTGCTTTATCTCTTTTTCAGCTTCTTCATCAAGCCATACCTTAGGTGTCTGTATTTTTTCAATATCTTCAAAATCTTCAATCTGATTATGATAATACTGTCCTACAACTCCGCTGCTGCTGTCTGTTACAGAGATATCAACATTAGCGTGAATTCCAAATCCGGTGTTATGTATAGGACGCGGAAGAAGTATATAAGGATTCAATACCATATCAACCGGCAGATGTTCCCATTTATAAATTTCCGAACGCATCCACCATTCTATACCTCTCCAGTAAGGATGTTCAACGGTACAAACAAGGCTTCCATCAACATCAAGTTCATTCCATGGCATTTGGTCGATGCATACCATCGGCTTTTCCATGTGAAGACCGTTTAACGCTCTCCATAATCTGCGCTTTTCATCCTGAATCGGAAGAGTTGCGTAATTCATATATTTTTCGGCAAGCGCACGTATAGTATTTGTATCTTTTTCTGAAATAGGCTGCATAATAATTTTCCCCCTCTGAAAAATTCAATATATCACTGCTATTAATTATACACCACGATAAATGATAAGTAAACCACAATAACCGACTTATACGCCGCAATTTTTGATATAATGTATTGAATTTAAAGAGAAAATATGATATCATAAATCGGGAGGCGATAAAAATAATGATTATATCAGAAGGAGGTTACGGAGTTCAGCCGTCAAACTGGCACGTCGATGAAGATAAAGCCGCTGGATTTTCCCGTGTGTACTATATAACCGGAGGTATTGTTTATTACCGTGATGAATATCAGTCCCGTATTCTTCAACCTTATAATATGTATGTATTTCCATCATACTCACCTTTTCACATATCTCATGAGCCTTCTAATCCGCTATGCTGTATGTGGTTTCATCTGGATTTATTTCCGTCAATCATTACGCGGCTGATTGAATTTTCTCCAAAATCCGATATGACTTTGGGCTATGTACTCTCTGCACTGATGAATGAACATCAAAATAAACACACCGACACAGCTTTCTTTTTGAAATTGACACAAGCTCTCGCTGAATATATACTGATGTATGGTGACATCTCAAAGCCAGATATGGAATTTTCTGAAATTTTACATCATATAAGAAATACATTTGTATCATGTGAATGCACAGTTGAAAATATCAGCCGCAAATTTAACTATACCCCAGAACATTTCATTCGTCTGTTCCACAAAAACATGAACATAACTCCATATCAGTATATACAAAATTTAAGAATGACTGAGGCGGCTCGTCTGCTTTTAACCGGAAAATCAGTCGGTTCAATCGCAAAATCCGTAGGTTACAGCGAAAGCAAAATTTTCAGCCGCGCTTTCACCCGAAAATACGGTGTCGCACCCAGTCATTATAAAGATTATTACTACCCTATCGCATAAAAGTTTATTCTGCCAAATCAACAGATTTAAGCCAGCTTTTGAATCGTTCCCAGTTATTTTGGGTATCATTCACTCCAATATCATAAACAGAGCGAAGTTTAAGCACATTTTTCTCTACTCTTGAACAGTCAAGTTCCCTGCTTGGACGAAATACAAATACTTTGCCCTCTTTTTCAAGCTGTTCAATATAATCCAAGGTTTCATTATATTTGATGTATCGGCATCGTATTGCTTCCGCAAGTTTTGGATATTTGCGGTAAATGATCTTTTCCGCGTTAAACGCTGACGGTTCTTTACGATATCCTTTATGGCGTGTCAATACTACTATATTATAACTGTATCCGTCCTCCATGGCCTTTTTTATAGGTATACTGTCAGTAAGCCCGCCGTCAAGATATTTATTCCCTTTATACTCAACCATTTTAGATACAAACGGAAGTGACGTTGTTGCCTGTACCAGACAGTAATTATCCTTTAGATTTTTTAAAGGATAATATTCAGGTTTTCCGGTAACGCAATTTGTTACTGCCGCATACAGCGTACATTCAGATTTTTCATATGTATCATAATCAAACGGCATGAGTTCATTCGGAATAGTATCAAGCATCATTTTATAACCGAATATTGAGCCTGTTTTTATGAAATTTCCCGCCCCCAAATAACGTTTATCGTTTATGTAAGTCAAATTAATATCACGACTGCGGAATTTTTGTTTTGATATATATGATACCGCGTTGCATACTCCAGCAGATACCCCGATACAGTATGGAAACACAAGGTCTTCATCTATAAATTTATCGAGAATTCCGTTTGTGTATATTCCGCGAAGACCGCCGCCCTCAAGCACCAATCCTATTTTATACATATTTAATAATTCACCCTTACTGTATTTAAATATAAATTAATATTATTTTATACCAAAACACGCCCGCAATCAATGTAAAATTTTAAAGATTTATTATTTTATAAAATTACAGCCGGAAGCTCCAAACCTAACTTTAGCGCAATATACCCGGCAATTAATATCTGTTTTTAATGAATTAAAAGAATTTTCCGCTAAGTCCCATTTTGATTTAATACGATTATATTTTTTTAGGAGTTTTTTTAAGGATTTTGACTCAGAACCATGCTTTCTGTACACGGATATAATCTTTCTGTTAATAGTATCAAGACCGTAACCGATAAATATAAGTTTTACCGCAAGCATTATAAGTGAAAGCTTTTTCTTCATAAATAAATCATCTCCTTAAATAATCGTTTTTTTGTTTTTCGGTATTTAATTCTAATAAAGAACTTATTTTTAAAAATATCGACATTATTTTTAATTTCTCACATTAAGCATGATATTTTCATAAATTTTTCTAAGTTCCAATAATAGAATACACTATTAATTGTATTTTTATTGTCGAATTTTGTAGTTCACAAATATTTAAACTTGAGTATATATGATATATAATAAAAATAAAATTCTATTTTTCTATAAATATATATCATAAAGGAAATATTTATAATAAATTATATATAATCTCAGTAATTTTACTAGCTATTACTAAAATTATTATATCCAAAAAATTTTAATTTAACGTTAAAATTAGGATTTAATATTATATATTTTACAATTATTTGAAAGGATAAAACCAAATTATGAAAAAAGTTAAAGTAAACGCAGGAATATGCGGTCTTGAAACAATAATCACCGCAGAAAGCGAAGATGGAGCAGAAGTTACTCTCAATATTGTTTCCGAGTGCCCGCATATTAAAAAATTTGTCGAAACAATAGGTGATACTGTTGACAGTTATGAAGTATGCTTTGCAAAACCTAACGCAAATCCATTATATGAAAATTTTGAAGGTCATGCGGCTTGTCCCGTAATTGCAGGAATAATCAAATCAATTGAAGCGGAATGCAGTCTCGCGCTACCTAAAAATGCTGAAATAACTTTCATTGATTAAATTTTAATAATGGACAAAAAAATTGAATTAATTCAAATGCACCCGTTTCCGCCTGAATTCAGCGAAAATTCACGCATACTTATACTTGGTACTTTTCCTTCAGTCAAATCGCGAGAAAATCAATTTTATTACGGTCACCCAAACAATCGATTTTGGAAAGTAATGGCTGAAATTTTCAAATCAGAACTTCCGATATCAATTGAAGACAAAAAAATTTTTTTGGCAAACAATAACATCGCCCTATGGGACGTGATAAAATCCTGCACAATAGAAGGTTCAAGCGATTCAAAAATACGCGATGTTGTACCAAATGATATATCGGAAATTTTCCAAAAAGCAAACATAGAAAAAATTTTCACAAACGGAAAGCTCGCAAAAAATCTTTACGATAAATACATGAAAGAGATTTGTGGAAAAGAGGCAATATCCCTGCCCTCAACAAGCCCCGCGAATGCCGCATATTCACTTTCCCGACTTACGGAAATATGGCGTGAAAATCTTTGTTCAAAATAATTATTTCATAAATAAAACACATTGACATATAAGCGTCAATGTGCTATCATAAAAATAAATCGATTTATTTAAATTAAAGGAGTACATAAAATGCCACTTGTAACATCTGAAAAATTATTGCTTGACGCACAAAAAGGAGGTTATGCTGTAGGCGCGTTTAACATTGAAAACATGGAAATGGCTCAAGCCGTAATTGCAGCTGCTGAGGAAATGAATGCACCTGTTATTATGCAGACAACCCCATCTACTATAAAATATGCCGGACTTGATTTATATTATGCCAATGTGGCAGCACTTGCACGCAATTCATATGTGCCTGTCGCAATTCATCTCGACCACGGCAGCAGCTTTGAACTTGCGGTACAGGCGATAAGAGCCGGTTATACCTCTGTGATGATTGACGGTTCGCACAGTGTATTTGAAGAAAATATCGCAATAACAAAAAAAGTAGTCGATGTTGCAAAGCCTAACAATATTCCCGTAGAAGCAGAACTCGGAAAAGTAGGCGGAAAAGAAGATGACCTCGACGGCGGAAACGGTGGATATACAGTTCCGGAAGAAGCCCTCGAATTTGCACGTGCTACCGGTATATCATCACTTGCAGTCGCAATCGGAACCGCTCACGGAGTTTATATCGGTGAGCCTAAGCTTGATGTCGAACGCTTAAAACAAATTCGCCGTATAGTTGATATTCCCCTTGTACTTCACGGTGCGTCAGGACTTTCTGATGAAAGCGTTATTGAATGTATAAAAGAAGGAATCTGTAAAGTTAATTTTGCCACCGAGCTTAGAATCGCATACAGCGATGGAGTAAAAAAAGTGATTTCTGAAAACCCAAATGTTTACGACCCCAAGGTATACGGAAAAGCCGGACGCGAAAATGTAAAACAGCTCGTAATGAACAGAATGAAAGTCTGCGGATGCGTTGAAAAAATATAAATATATGATATAAAAAGTGTTGAATATTTTCATCTCATATGGTATCATTGAATAAATTCATTCGGATTACTCAGGAGGTCATATGTCAAAATGAGAATAGGAATTGCCACAACAGATTTTGAAAGTACATATACTAATCTTCCAACAGAAATAATTTTTAAGAAAATATCCGATTACGGTTATAAAAGCGTTCAATTATCGTTTGCCTCTTTAAGTGAATGCGGCTATATCTCTAATGGTCAGTTTGATATTCCCCCACAAATCTCAAATGAACTCATAGATATTGTAATAAAATACGCACAGAAATGTGATATTGGTATCGCCTCCGTAAACGGTACTTACAATATGTGCCACCCTGACAAAGATATACGCGATGAAGGAATACGCAGATTCAATCTATTGGCTCATGCGGCGAAAAAAATAAATGCGCCTATCATTACTTTATGTTCCGGCTCACGATGCCGAGAGCATATGTGGACACCTCATGCAGATAATAAAACCGAATCCGCATGGAACGATATGTATCAGTCAATGCTCAGGCTTACCGAAATTGCCGAAAACACCGGTATTACCCTTGCAATTGAAACTGAAGCGTCAAATATAATAGATACTCCTGAACAAGTACGGCGCATTCTTGATTCCGTAGGCTCATCTCATCTTAAAATGATTCTTGACGGAGCGAATTTATTCCACGCAGGAACCGCCAAACGTGAAAATGTACGCAAAGTTTTAATTCACGCATTTGATTTATTCGGTGCTGATATAGTCCTTGCTCACGGAAAAGATATACTTGAAGGCGATGGAATAGATTTCTGCGCCACCGGAGAAGGAATAATCGATTTCGCTTTTATGAAATCCCTGCTTGATAAATATTCATTTAATGGAGATATGATTATTCACGGCGTATATGATGAAAATAAAATGGCGTCAGTTTATAGTTTTATTGATAATATCTGTAACAAAAAATAATTTATAGTATGGAAAGGATATAAAAATTATGAAGCTCGGAATGATTAGAAGTTATGATGCCGCAGGTTTTGATTACGCAAAAAATAAAAATCTTGAGTTTATCGAAATTTGCTGTAACTTCGACAATGAAACTGAAAATTTTAACAATTCAGCTGAGTTTATTAAAAATGAAATTACACGAACCGGTGTCACTGTTCAGTCTGTCGGACGATGGAACTCTGAGCCTAACAAAGGCGGCAAAATAAATCAACCTGTATTTGAAAGCCTTAAAAAAAGCATTGATACAGCAAGCTATATCGGCGCACCTGTATTCGTATGCGGCGTAAACTATGATGACAGCATTTCTCTTTACCGCAATATTAGTTTTGCTGTCGATTATCTCGGTCAAATGGATGAATACGCAAAGTCCAAAAATGTTCAACTTGCTGTATATAACTGTGACTGGAACAATTTCCTGCACCGCGATGAATTATGGAAAATTGTACTCGGCGAACTTTCAAATGTAAAAATTAAATATGACTGCTCTCATTCCTACAACCGCGGTCAGGATTACATAGCTGAACTTGACAAATGGATGGATCGTGTTGCCCATATGCATATCAAGGGTTCAGTGAATATAAACGGACGTCATGTTGACGACCCTCCAGCAGGTCTTGATTCCCTCAAGTGGTCCGAAATTTTCGGAATAATATACGCTCATAAATATGAAGGCGGTCTTTCAATAGAACCTCATAGCGGCATATGGCAGGGTGAACTCGGCGAAAAAGGAATTGATTTCACTATTGATTTTATAAAAAAATACTTGTTTAGATAATATCTTTACAGTAAATAAAATTTTACTTTAGGAGATGACCTCATGCGTCAAGTTGATAATTTCTGGTCATGTTTAAAGTATTTTAACAATTATGATATTAATGCGCTTGCTTTCGGTCATGTTTATGTCGATAACCCTGAATCATGGAAATTTATGAATTTTTCTGCGCCATTCAATAAACTATACTTTATAAAAAAAGGTGAGATTATCGCTGAAAGATTAAATAACGATGGCACAATTATTAAAACATATCACTTATTGCCTGGAAACGTATATATTATACCCTGTAATAATCTCTACAACTTATATATAACAAATGAAGTAAGTAAATATTTTATTCATTTTAATATTACTTTAAATGACGGCGAAGACATTTTTATGGGAATGAATAAAATTGTAAGCGCACCATGTTCATTGCAGCCACTTGACAATATAAAAAATGATTTAGATAAAGGTGATATTTGGGCAGTTTTAAAAGCAAAATCAATTGCTTATGAGTCCATTATTAATATATTGGAATTTAATAATGTGTCTATATTAGATGAAAGATTAGAAACAATATCTCATTATTCATCATTAATCTTAAACGCTTTACAGTATATAAATGAGAATATACGTGCTGATTTAAATATAACTGAAATTTCAGAATATTTACGAGTTTCACAACATGTACTATATTCTGAATTCAAATCTCAGATATATATAACCTTAAAAAGATATATTATAAAAAAATTAGGTGAAAAGTCAAAAATCATGCTTTTGACTACCGACTTAACAATAAAAGAAATTGCTGTATCTCTCAAATTTAATGACCAATATACATTTTCTAAATTTTTTAAAAAAGAATTTGGATCTTCTCCAAGCGAATTCCGTAAAATGGCGTTAAATTATATAAACAAATAAAACATGAGAAGCCTGATATCAAATTAGTAAAATATCAGGCTTCTGATTTTTTAATTTTCAAGTATTCTATTCACTGTATTTTCCATTGATTTGAGCGTAGCACTTTCTAATTTCTCATATGTAGAAACAAAACTTGTTTCACCTTTTTTAATCAAAGCGTTAAATCCATCTGAAAGCCCTCCCCATTGATATGGTCTGATAAGGTCATATGAACGAGTAGATAAAATAATATCGAGCATACCAACTGATTCCTCATCTCTTAAGAGCTTAAATGTAAGATTTACATCATAATACGCCGGAATGAGTGTATTTTTAGATTCTGCCGCAAGAACTTCCGTGACAATTGCTGCACGGTTTAAATCATCTCCAGTAAGAGTTACAGGCATTGAGAAAGCTCCTCCTATCGGATGAACTCCATGATAATACTCTTTTATACTTTCGTCAAATTTAGGATTTGGTAAAATTCCGAAATCAGTGTCCATCTGACGGAAGCGCTTTACAACCTGGAGGCATTGATTATGAAACAGTGACTTACCATCTGTAAAAATTTTATCCATTACAGTAGCATCATCAAGCACATCAGGATTATTGTACATAAGCGTAACCGTCTTCTCAAAAGCACGCAATGCAGTTTCGTTATTTATCGCAATATACGGAATATCTTTGTCATCTTTCTTTATATATGACTGTTGTGCGCTTGCGAATATGGAATTGAGCACTCCTTCACCATTATTAGCCATTCCCCAACGGTCATTCTCATCCATTACGCCATCACCGTTCAAATCAGACGCAACACCTTTCATCATGCTCATCATATTATCATAAGTCCATGTTCCATTTTTAACCATATCATATGGATTTTCAAGTCCAAAATCACCTATCATCTTCTTATTAAATAAGTATACATCAACAGTTGATTCCGCCGCAAGAATTGATATGTCATTTACTGAAAACAAAAGTTTATTCCCTATTGATAAATCTTCATTTGCACGCTGATCCCACCATGGCTGACTCAAATCAATACCTTCGACTTCTTTTAAATTATGTAAATATCCATCAGTTGCCAGTGACGCAGCATCCCAAAAAGATGATATAATTACGTCAAACGAGCCATCTTGTGCATTAATTCCTTTTTTAGCGGTATCAAGCAAATTATTAGCTGTGCGGTATTCCGAAATTACAACATTGTAACGTTCCTCAATGGCAAGGTTACGATTAAATACTGCGTCATTTACAGGTTCACCGTTAATTTCCTCAGCGCATATATCGTAATTTCCCCAGTCACCGGCTTCATTTCCTCTTACTAAAAAAGTAAATGCATATCCTTTAAAATCTGATTCAGGAACATCAGCAGCATAATGTAATGGTTCTGTTTCCGCAGATTCTAACGTTTCAGAGCTATTTTTCAAATTTTCGCTGTTACTTTCGGAATTTGAAATCCGTTCTGAATTATTTCCACATGAAACTGATATAAGCATTGATGATATAATAATTGAGCATAAAATATTTTTAAATATTATTTTCATTTTTACCACCTTAATCATTCATTTTTTATTTATATGTTAATATTATATCTATAAATATATATCAGTACAATGTCAAAAGATTATTAAAAGATGTAAAATAATAAAAAGAGCCGGAAACCCGACTCTTTTCTTAATTAAATTATTTCTAATAATTATTTAGACTTCTTTTTTGCAAGAACAACACCGGCAGCAGCGGCAGCTATTACAGCACCGATTGCGAGCGCAGCATCACCTGTCTGAGGAGCAGCTTCTACTGTTTCAGTTGTTGTTTCTTCAGTTGCAGCAACGGTTTCTTCTGCTGGAGCAGCGGTTTCTTCAACTGCGGCTGTTGTTTCTTCAACAACGGGTGCAGCATCAAGAGTAAGGATACCGTAACCACCGAAATCATATCTTCCGTTAGGAGCTATATCATCAAATCTAGCCCAGCATAACTGCTTGTCATAACCAGTTGTACCATCGGTAGCATCGCTGTCATGAAGAACGAGAGAGAAACCGAGCTGATCGCCTGCTACCGGACCCTTGAAATTAGAGATATCAGCAGAGAACATTGACCACGGGAAAGCAACTTCAGCAATATATCCGTCATCGGTTACTTTTGTTGCGATTTTTCCGCCTTCAACTTCTATCATCTCGGTAGTTTCAAGAATTTCATCGCAGAGACGAACCATCATATTTCCGCCTTCAGCATCGCTTCCGTTACCAACTGTATAGAATAAATGATGAACATATCCGTCAGGATTTACTTCTGAATCATCATCACCCATCTGAAGGAATACAAGTGTACCGTCTGTTGTCCAAGGTTCGTTTGCATTTCCGCTCAGATTGATGTTATCATCTGTTCTTTTTTCAAGTATGTAAAGATAATCTTCATCCCACATAATTTTGAACATATCAGAGAAATCATCGTCATTACGGTCGCCTGCCCAATTTCCTTCATAAACACCGTATCCAGCGTCCATAATTTCATCGCCGTTTAAAGTGATGTCAATTGATTTTGCTGCGTCCCATTCACCGTCATCAATAGAAGCGTCAATATTAGGTGTACCGTAAGCAGCGTTTACGGAAACTTTATCGCTCCAGTGCTGAATAGCCATTGCCTGAGTACCCATTGCGGCAATCATCATAAGAGCTACTAAAGCTGTTGTAATCTTTTTCATTTTATTAATCTCCTTGAAAATATATAATGTATTATAATACATTATGTTTTTTGTGAATTAATATATGTTTTTCTTAGTGCGTTATACATTATAAAACAATAAATCGGTTTTGTCAATAAATATAAAATAAAATTCACAATTCATGATTATATACAAAATTACATTCATTTTATCAGTGATATTTTACAATATATACACTTATGAATTTAATAATTTTACTAAAATACATGTATTATGTAAAGGGAATAACAGATTCTCTTTCAATGAGCTTTACAGGAGACAATATTTTTCTGTACATGTAAGGTTGACCGCTTAAATATTCATCAAGTATGTTTATAGCACAAATTCCTATATCATTAAAATTTTGCTTTATTGTAGTCAGCGGAACACTGCAAAACTTTGCAACATCATTATCATCAAAACCTATTATTGAGCAATCAATCGGTATCCTTATCTTCTGTGAATAAAGATAATCCATTAAATTCACCGCTCTGTAATCATTTATCGCTGCAACAGCCGTAATGTTGCCTTTTTTAATTTCCTCTGCTATTTTTTCAAAATCCTCTTTTGTATTATTAAAAATTTTGATATTTTTCGCATATCCGGCTCTTTTCATCGCACTTATATAGCCTCTTACACGTTCTTTTTCAGTTATTTTCCAGCCGTTTTCAAGCAGTATTGCGATTTTGCTGTGTCCTTTTTCTATAAGATAATTTACAGCGATTATTTCCCCGTCTCTGTTGTTTGCAGTAACGCACGAACACGGTGCTGATTCATCGTAAACATCAATCATAACTATTGGAATTTTATAATTTTCATAAAGTCTGTTTCCATTTACAGAATAAAAAACATATAAAGCAAGTGCATCTACTCCCCTGCTTATTACATTTTCAAGGGAACGCATTACCGCTTCCGGCACATTCAGCATATTTTTTGTATCCACGTTGCATATTTCTATATTAAAATCATATCCAAGCTGGTCAGCTCTCATCTTTGCTCCTTTTGATATAGCGAGAATTGAGCTGTCCGGAAGTTCTTCACTTACCGGAATTATGAGGGAGATTTTTTTATTTTTTTTCTTAAATGTATCTCCTTTAATAAAAGTTCCCGTACCTTTTTTTCGATATATAAAATCCTTATTTTTAAGTTCAGAAAGTGCCTTTTGTACTGTAATATGGCTAACATCAAAAAGTTCGCATAGTTCCTCCACACTTTCTATTTTACCGTCTTCGCTGTACTTTCCTGATTTTATTCGCTTAAGAATATAGTCCTCTATCTGCTGATATTTTTTCATAAAAAATTATGACCATTGCTTTCGCTTTGCGAAAATTTTCCTTTCTTCCGGTCTTCCGGTATTCCAATTTTTAAGAACGTTTAAAATTACAGCTTTTCTGTGAAAAATAATATTTTTATATACAAGCTCGCAGAAAACAGGATGATATATATTAAAAAAACGCTCCTTTTATTGGAATCATATTACTTTTTTTTGAATATTACATATATTATTAATATAATAGCATATTTTCTTTACGATGTCAACATATTATAGATATATTAAATATTACTTAAAATTTTACTTACCAAAAAATTTTTTTATATAATTATTGTTGAAAACCGCTGTCAAATATGGTATAATAATATAGCAGTTTTTATGGAGGAATCTACATATGTCAAAAAAGTGTCCTAAATGCGGAACTGATATGGCTGATAACGCTATGTTCTGCGGTGAATGCGGTACTAAATTTGAAAATAAATCAAGCGAACCGTATAATTTCAATAACAATCAATCTCAACAAAACTACACAAATTTTAATTCAAATAACCAATTTAACAATCAAAATTACGCTCCCAATTATGGGAATTTTCCCAATCCACTCACAACCCCTATGTCTCTTGGGGAATATATTTTGACTATGATTATCTTTGCAATTCCGATAGCTGGTTTTATAATGATGATTATTTGGTCATTTTCTTCAAATGTCAACTTAAACAAAAAGAATTTTTCACGCGCTTCATTAATATTCTATATCATATCATTCATTATATCTATGATTATTATTTTCTTCTTTGTCGGCTTTATGAGTATAGTAATAGAAGAAATGGCAAGAGAAGGCTTGATTTAAAAATTTTCACCTGCATTTATTAAAATTATATGAATAGCCCTCGTTTTTCCGGCTGATAATATATTATCTTCAAAAAGATTTTATAATTTTCAGCAAAGAACGGGGGTTTATTTATGAAATTTATGCTTTCTTTTACATTATCTATACTTATTCTTTCAATACTTATCCCATGTATTCCAATAAACGGTGAAGAAAACATATATCAAAATATGGTGCGTCTGCACGTAATCGCAAATTCAGACAGCGATGATGACCAAGCACTTAAATTAAAAGTCCGTGATGCGGTTATATCAGTTATGGAAAATAATTTCAATAACAATGATTCTGTTGACACAGCAAAATCCAAAATAGAATCAAAAGAAAGCGAAATAATCAAGCGTGCTGAAGAAGTAATACATCAAAATGGATATGATTATGATGTAAAAATAGAATTTGGCAAGGAATTATATCCTACCCGTGAATATGAGGGTTTTACACTTCCCTGCGGTGAATATACATCACTTAGAGTAATTATAGGAAGCGGAGAAGGCAAAAACTGGTGGTGCGTATTGTTTCCGCCATTATGTCTATCAGGAGCGCTTGGAGAAGAAGACAAAGAATCATTTATTTCAGCCGGCTTTACACCTGAGCAGTATAAACTTATAACTGAGGATAAAAACCCTAAGTATGTAGTTAAATTTAAGCTTATAGAGATATTTTCAAAGTTAATTGAATCTTTCTCACAATCATCTGAGGTATCAAATTAATTTACAAAAAATATGAGAGGGAATCTGCTCCCTCTCTAATTTTTATTCATCTATTTCTAAATATGCCTCTACGGTTTCTTCCATCTGACGGATAGTTAATTTTTCACGCTTAGCGTAAAGTGATGAAAAATCGGACGAATGGCTCTGCATCATATCAAAGAAAATATTTCCCATTCCGCCCCAGTTGTAAATCTGAGATATATCATACATACGTCCGTCAAGTACAAGGTCAAGCATTTTTACAGACTCTTCATCACGCAGATATTTATAGTTAAGAGAGACATCATAATATGCCGGTCTTAATGTGTAACGGGACTTCGCAGTTAAATCCTCAAGTATAATTCCGGTACGTTCAAGTTCATTATTTGTTATAGGTATAGCGATACATGAGGTTGTAGGATGAACAAAGTTGTAGTATTCTTTCTGATTTTCATCAAGTTTAGGCATTGGAACAACACCGAAATCAGTTTCCATATTTCTCATACGAATTACAACCTGAATTGCGGTAGTCTTAAATAAACCTCTGTTTTCCTCAAACATTTTTTGAGTCTCCAAATAAGAGCCTGGCACTTCCTGAAAATTGATAGAATAATTTCGGTCAAGCATAAATGCCATCACTTTTTCTATAGCGCCAACAGCTCTGTCATTGTTTATACTGAGATAAGGCAAATCATTTTCATCCTTTGATACGACCTTTTCACCAAATCCGAGCACAAAACCTGATGCATTTTCAAATTGTGAAATATGACCGTATATATCTTTTTCATCCATTACGCTGTCACCGTTTAAATCACGTGCAACACCCTGTGACATCTCTACCATTGTGTCAAAATACCATTTATCCTGCTCTACCAATGAATATGGGTTTTCAAGCTTAAAATCTTCAAGCAGCTTTTTATTGAATATAACAAGCCATGTCGCGTCATTCGGCATTATAAGTAAATCGCTTACTGTCATATAAAGTTTATTGTTTATTGACAAATCTGAGTTTGCACGCTGATCCCACCACGGCTGTTTCAAATCAACATAAGGTATCGTGTTCAAATCTAAAAGTAATCCCTGAGTTGCAAGCGAAGATGTATCATACATATTTGGAGTAACGACATCGTACTCATAATCTCCCGCGGAAATGCTTGTTTTAATAACCTGCGCCATATTCATTCCGCCCTCGACGCCAGTTACTGTAACATTATATTTTTCCTCGACGTATGCATTTCTTTCATATACAGCATCATTTATAATTTCTCCAGTTATACCTTCAACATCGATATCCTGTGACGCCCACTCCGCCCATTCTGAACCTTTCATTAAGATTTAAAATCATATTCTCCAAAATCTTTTTCGGGAAGTTCCGGCATAAGCTGCGTACTTTCAGTATCGGAACTTTCACCTGACAAAGATGATGATTCAGATTCATTATTTGAATCTACACTTGATGTACTATTAGAGTTTGAACAGCCCGTAAAAGCTAATATTTGTAATACCAGATAAGCGCAAAGCAAAAACGAAAGTTTCTTTTTTAATTTATACATGGCACTTCCCTCTTAATTTTTATTTATTATTTAATTTTTTTATTTATATCTGCCGGCTCTATGGGCAGTTGCATAAGCCGCAAAAACATTTTCCGGAGGTGTATTGTCTTGAAGTGAATGTGTAGGTGAGAAACAATACTCATATCCCGGCATCATTACTTCGAGAATATGCTCGCAGTCTGCCACAGTTTCCGCTTCATTTCCAACTGCCAGTTTTCCGCCCGTGGAAATACAGCCATGAAATACAAGCCTTCCGCCAAATGTCTTTTTCAAATATTCAGGCGACATATTAGCCGCTTCCGGCTGTAATGTATCTGCCGCTTTTAAGCCTGCTTTTATGTAATGCTCATACGCCCAGCTTGATGAACCGCAGGTATGGAACATTGTAGGCAGTCCGTAACTTTCACATATATCAAAAAACGGCTTCTGTCTCGGAAGAATCTGCTTTTCAAAAATTTCCATTGATATAAGCGGCGTATGCTGAGTGCCCAAATCTTCTCCCATCCATACAAAATCAACAAGCTCATTTACCTTTTTTCCTTTAGCCCGTGCAATTTTTTCTATTGTATGAAGTTCTCTCTCAAGTACCGCAAACTGCCCGTCAATGAACCTGTCTATCAGAAGTAATCCGGCCTCATCTTCCGTAATCAAATCCACAAATACTTGCTCCATGCCTCTGAAAAATCCCGCATTGTTTATAATGCACGCAAGTCCTGCATTTCCAAAATGCACTGCGTATCCCTCATTTGCGGCAAGCTGTCCCTCAAGGGAATCATATGAAAAATTATCAGGGTCAGGCATTTTCCATTCCGCTATTTCTTCAACATCTGCATTCTCAAGCGGAAAATCGCAGTAATCCCAATAACCGCCGCTGTTATTTTCAATATATCTGTATACCCAGCCGTACATTCCGTTTACAGCACGGTCTTCTCTGTTTGATGTATGGAGCACTGGTCCATTATATCCTGCTCCAATTCCTCTAAAATCAACTCCGAGATATTCATATAAATCTATATCTTTGCCGAGATTTGCACGCAGTTTCGCATCAATTCCCGGATTTGAGAAATAATTTATAGGCACGCGGTCAGGTTTTTCACGATTGAATACACATCTTACACGCTGTTTTGATGTCATTGTTTCATATGAACGGTCAATCTTTTCCATAATAATATCTTCTTTCTTCATGTATTTACTAAAATTTATTTTTTATAGTATTAATACCTACCAAAATCATGCGCCGCCTGATACATGGCGATGACATTTTCAACCGGCGAATTATCCTGAATTGCATGAGTCGGGGCAAAATGATATCCTCCGCCCGGCATCATTATCGCAAGCGTTTCTTTAACATTTTCGATTACATCTTCGGGAGTGCCGTATGCAAGCGGCCCCGCAGTTGAAATACAACCACGGTAACAAAGCTTATTTCCGAAAGTTTCTTTTAAATATTTAGGACTCATGTTTGTGGCTTCCGGTTGAAGAGTGTCAACTCCTTTTATTCCCATTTCTATAAAATCATTATACACCCAGCTT
>CALWTV010000296.1 GCA_944384555.1 uncultured Clostridia bacterium
AGGAAAGCGCATGTATACTGAGATGTCACCGGAAACTGCGGAATTTATCGATTTTATGTATGAAAACGAATTGCTTGACGTAGTTGCAAAACCGGGCAAGGCGGTTGGCGGCTACTGTACACATTTCCCCGATTACAAAGCCCCGTTTATCTTCTCAAATTTCAACGGAACATCGGGAGATGTTGACGTGCTGACACATGAAGCCGGTCATGCATTTGCAGCATATCAGACACGCGATTTTGAAATTGACGAAAACTCACAGCCCACAATGGAGGCTTGCGAGGTTCACTCAATGTCAATGGAATTTTTAGCGTGGAAATGGCTTGATTTATTCTATGGTTCTGATGCAGAACGGGCAAGAACCGCACATCTTGAAAGCGCGCTTATATTCCTGCCTTACGGAACGATGGTTGACCATTTTCAGCATATCGTATATGATAATCCCGATTTGACTTCGGCACAGCGTCACGAAAAATGGATGGAGCTTGAAAAAATATACCGCCCGTATATCAATTTTGCGGACGTGCCGTTTTACAATGAGGGCAGAGGTTGGCAGCGTCAGCTCCATATATATCAATACCCGTTCTATTATATTGATTATTGTTTGGCACAGACCGCCGCGCTTGACGTATGGCGTATGTCACAGGAAAATTACAGCGCCGCATGGAACGCTTATATGAAATTTGTATCCGAGGGCGGAAAGCGTACACTTGTAGGACTGTGCGAATATGCCGGAATCGCAAATCCGATAGCGGAAGGCGCACTCAAAAAAATTGCCTCAAAAGCGGAAGCATGGCTTAATTCATAAAAATCGGTAAGTTAATCTATGAAAAAATTTATAATTCTTATACTTTCATTTATTGCAATAATTACTCTGTCAAGCGTAATATCAGCGGAAGATATTATTGATGAAACCGTATCAGAGGTTACTGTTGAATCAGAACCGGAAGTCGGTAAAATCATCGCTTTGATGTATCATGATTTGACTGATGATACAGAATATGCGGCGGCAAATCCGAGCTGGACTACCACAGGTGAAAAGTTCAGATTTGATATACAGACACTGCTTGACGCAGGATATCAATCGCTTTCATGCGAGAGATACGTAAGCGGTGATTATGACAAATCCTCAAATTATTTTATAATCACTTTTGACGATGGCTATTTGTCAAACTATACGATAGCGTATCCTATAATGCAGGAACTCGGAGTCACTGCGGATATATTTATAAATACTGCGGCAACAGCGCGCGCAAATCATTTCAGATATTTTCAGGGAAATATAATGGAACAGTCCGGCATAGTTAAAATATACTCTCATCTTACAACGCATATGTACGCAAATGAGCTTGAGTGTGTGAAATTCTGCGAAGAAGTGGAAAAATCGTTTGACTCTCTTAAAAATTCCCTTGTTCAGGAGCGAATGAAGATATTTTCTTATCCGGGCGGCATATACACTGAGGAAACATATCGTGCATTAAAGGAAAACGGTGTTGTGCTTCAGGTAGTGCAGAACGCGCCTGATTTTGAATATGAGCCGTCAGATTTTCTGATACGCCATTCAATCGGATATGATACAGATATGTCAAGCCTTATAAGCTGATTTTAAATCAAATAAATATAAAAGGAAGTCCTCATTAAAAGGGCTTCCTTAATTTTTACTTTGACGTTTACCTGTTATTTTAATTATGTTCGTTTTTGAATGTACTGAATGGAATTACACTAAAACGCCTTGATTAACAGAATTTTCTGCCGCTTTAGTATTCTCACGAACATATACTGCCGCAGGTCCTTCAAAATCCGGAACAGCAATTGCACCAGACTTTACTGTATAACCACCTATTAAGCCAACGGTTCTGAAAAACAGCGTCTGAAATACGATACGGTCTATATTACTTGCAACGCTTTTAGGAGCATGGTTACGCATAATCCGGCAGGCGCATGAAAACAGCTGATTATACATTTCAGCCATGATTGATGATTCTTCTGAAAGTATTTCAAATAGCTGTTTTTCTTCTTTTTCTGTAAGAATTACAATTTCAGGCTGAATTTCACCTGAAACAGTTTTGTAAATTTTCTGCTTGAATGTGTCACGGTCAACATTTTTTAAATTAAAATACCTGTTGTTCTGCGGAAGAACGCCGAAATCCGCACCTGACGCGTAATAATTGCTGTCTATACCTGAGTATCCTGCAAATCCACTGCAATCAAGTTCCGCGTTGTGCTTATCATTTGAAATTCCATAATTAGTACCTGTCGCCCCACTATACAATACATCTCTTTCCTGAAGCTGAGGATAACCGTTTTGGAATCTCCCACTTCCCTGACGCATAAGCGGCCATATTAAGCTCCATAGCAGGCGACTGTCGGCTATTTTTTCACAAATAACATTTAGCTGTCTTATTTTACAAAGCTTCTCCTTTACACTGGACATAACTTTAACCATTGCAGGAGATATAATCGTTTCTGCTTTTGCCTCAAATTCATTTGTAAAACTATCTGTAAATATTACAAGATTCGTTTGATACTTTCCTGCGGATGTTTTTGAAATAAGATTGTATTTTTCAAGCATAGCAATCTCATCTTCAAGATAGACAGAGGCAACGCCAAGTTCAATAGCAAGTTCTTTTACCGTCATAGGCGCATAATATGCAGACATCAGAATTTGTCCCGGCAGCTTTCTTGAAAACAGATTACGGTACTCGTTATTAAAATCACCATAGAATATTGTCATCAATTCAAATGGTACGGGGTTAAAGCTTTTTTCTCCAAATTCTCTTTCCATACATATACCTTCTTTCAATATTTTTCTGGTTTTAAAAAGATAATACTTTACCATTTCGAGAGAAATACTGAACTTTTTTGAAATCTCAGCGCAGGATAATTCATCATAATAATAAGCAACTGTGCATTCCCTGTATTCTTTTGAAAGCAGAGAGATTTCCCTATGAAGAGTTTGAATATCATCGTTTACACACATCTCTTCGGTAAAATCAAATTCATCTGATGTATTATCATCTAATTCATCAAAAAAAGCACGGCCTTTTCTCTTCATGAATTTTCGATATGTATTTGCGGCAATTCCCCAGACATATCCATAAAACGCATCATAGTTTTTGATTTTGTCCGCGCTTTGCAGGATTGCTAAAACGATATCGTTTGTCAGGTCTTCCGCGTCATTTCTATTAGAAACCTTTGACAGTGAATAGGCAAAAATCGTTTTTAAGTTCTCCTCGACAAATTTAGCCGCGCTTATCTGTTTCAAAATATTCTCTCCTCTCAACAGTGTCTTTGAAAGCTTTCACTTATATAGTACCGAAAAAGTGAATTTGGTTAATCTAATTAAAAATAACAGCGGCAAGGATTTCTCCCTGCCGTTATTTTCTGCTTTATTTATTTTATAAAATAATCTTTTTGCCGGTTTTTGCGCTTTCAATCGCTCCGAATACCATGCCAAGCGTCTTTATATTGTCATGGCAGTCGGTTTCTGCCGGTCTTTGATTTTCCAGAGCCTCAAACATCTCGTCAAAACAGCCGTAGTGACCGGTTTTTTGCGTATAAACTATTTCCTCAGTTGTACGTTTACCGTTGATTTCCACTGTCGGAGCATTGTTTCCGTCGCACATTACGGTTCCGTTTTCACATATCATGCGCCAGTCCGCTTCCCAGCTTGTGTTAAATCCTTTCGATGACCACGAACCGGTATATGTATAAATTGCACCGTTTTCAAATTCATAGACGCATACCGCCGAAGCGTTGCCCTTGTACCATGAGCCGGGCAGATTGAATTCTGTGCAGTATACGCTCACCGGATCACTGCCTAAAATCATTCTCGCTTGGTCGAACGTGTGAACCGCCATATCAAGTATCAACGGATTGTCCATCAAATCTCTGAACCCGCCGAAATGTACTTCAATAAAGAACTGTGACATCAAAAATCCGACTCTTCCAAGGCGTTCATCATGCGCAAGCTCATGCATTTTTCTCATTGCACCAATCCATCTGCGGTTTTGCATTACCGCATGAGGAGTATTCATCATATCCGCTGTCTTTACAATATCGCGTCCGGCATCAATCGAATCGGCAAGCGGCTTTTCCCCTATAACCGGAATTTTGCGCAATAATGATTTTGTTCTGATTTCATTGTGCGCGTCAGGAGTAGTGGTATCGATAATCAGCGTTGGTTTTTCAGCGGCAAGCGCTTTGTCGATGTGGTCATATATCGGACATTCGAGCTTATATTCGTTTTTGTAATTCTGGGCGTGTTCGGGGATAATATCAACAAGCGCGATTATTTCGCAGTCTGTGCGCTCTTTTAAAACATAGTCTGCCCATGCGTGACCCATTCCGCCGCACCCTACAAGCATTATCTGATATTTTTTCATCTTAAACTCTCCTATTTTATAAAATTTTTTATTTTACTTAATGTGAATTCGATATTTTGTAAAAACAGCCGACAAATATTATATTGTGAAAACGTATGCAATCAGTAAACCGAGAATTGCAATGTGATATCGAGATTGAATATTGGTGCTCAAGTTCATGAATTTTCGACAATACTATTATTGACAACTTCATTAGCATTATCTTGTGATTCATTTATATAGAACTGTGCCTGCTTATCAAACATCTCTTTGTAGACGCCGCCATTTCTATAAAGCTCTGTATGTGTGCCGTATTCAATTAAATTACCATTATCAAATACAGCGACTTTGTCAGATAACTGTACCGCAGAAAGACGGTGTGTAATCAATATAGCGCACTTGTTTGTTATAATCGTATTAAATCTCTTGTAAATTTCATATTCTGATAACGGGTCAAGCGCGGCAGTCGGTTCATCAAAGAGAAAAATACTTCCGTCCTTATAAACTGACCTTGCCATTGCGATTTTCTGTGCCTCTCCGCCTGATGGAGATATTCCTATATTAGAATCTTGCCTTGTTACAGGGGTATCATATCTTTGAGGGAGTTTTTCAATCATCTCTGACAATCCGCAACTAATACCTATATTATCCAATTTATCGTTGTCCAACTCGTTATTTAATACAATATTTTCTCCAACTGACAATCGATACAGGCAGAAATCCTGATAAACTGGTGCGAAAAGTTTTTGGTATATATCGTAATCGTATTCATTTATATTTATACCATTTAATAATATTTCTCCTTCCGTAGGTAAATACAATCTTGTCAGTAATTTTATAAAAGTAGATTTTCCCGAACCGTTTGCACCAACAATACATAATTTTTCGGAACTGTCTAACGTTAAGGAGATATTCTTCAATGCATACGAATCACTTCCCGGGTATTTAAAGGAAACATTTTTAAACTCTATTTTAGAATGTTCGTCAAAATGAGGTATAATATTACCCTTTCTATGTTTAGCCGGAATTGAATAGAAGTCAATCAAATCCTGGATTTGTACACTCATTCCTTCAAAAAACATATACTTTTCCATAACGGTTTTTAAGGAACCCGCAAATTGATTGACCGCAGACATACATATTGTCATATCTCCTATGCCTGATTTTTCAACTAAAACATTATAAATTAAATACACATATAATACAGCCTGTTGAAAGGAACTTAAACTGACATTAATCAAGTCTGTTCTTTCAGATACCTTGGTTGCTTCAATACCAACATTATTGGCATCATCGCATTTCTTTTTAAACAAATTGATAAAATAAGAAGTTAAGTTAAAAGAACGTATCTCTTTCGCATAGTCGATATCCGTAAAATATCGTCTTGCTCCTTCTGTGAATCGGAGATATTTTTGTTCTTCAATATTAATCTTTCGAACTTTATCATTCTTTATTCTTGCTGTAATTGAATTAATATAAACAATTATTAATATCAATACTATAACAAGAGGACTTACTGTAATAATAATTGCTGAATATGTAACAAGACCAATAACGGAAGTAATAAAATTTTGGATTTGAGTAATTATAGCAGTATATGCGCCAACCATGTCATATGCCCGTTCACTTTTCATCTGCATATCCGGGTCTTCAAGTAAATCATAATCCATGAGGGCAATATGCTCAAAAAATTCTGCTGTAAATATTGTGTCAAGCGACCTATATAATTTATCTGATTTAACATTTGCGTATAACGAGATAAATTGATGTAAAACCGGAGATAATATTAAAATACCAACATATACAGCCATAACAGATATACGGCGTTGTCCTGTAAGTTCATTAATAATCATTCCGGGAAATACGGTATATATAATAGGGATTATTGCATTAAACGGCATTAAGATGAACGTGATTAAAATATATAGCTTTCCCTCACGTTCTTTCCACATGCGTTTTACCATATAATTTACCGTATACAGCGTGTGGGTGAATTTCTTTAGACTTTCCTTTGCTTTTTTAATCATATAAATGAATCTCCTCTTAATACGTATTTGACTTCAATGTATATAGATTTACTATTTTTTCCGCTTCGTTCCGGTGGCAGATAGTATTTGATTCAATTATATTTGCGTATCGTTAATTTGTATCGTCTTGCGTGTTTATATTTTTCAAACAAGATCTAAGTTTTTTCTTACGAAACAAAATGATAATCCCATGATGTTATAATTTATAAAAACACATCACACTCACATTATTTAAGATTAGTATCTTCCGATTTTTTCAAATGGGATAGGTTCAAAATCAGGCAGACGTTTTTCTGCGTCTGAACCAGCTTTTATGCGGTAATCGCCGTTCGCTGCATCGGTGAATATCTCCTCTGCCGCCTCCGATGGGTATACAATATTATCATAAACCTTGCCGTATGTATATACCGACTGAGCGATATTTCCGATTGAATTGTGCGGGCTTATTATGATATTGCCGTGAATTGATACGTTTTTGGGGTTTATCGGGAAATCGGGATTGTCATAATCATTAAAATCCTCGGTGATTTTCGCAAGCTCGGGATACGCTTTCTGCCATATTTCAGAACGGAACGGCACTTTGCGAAGATTTTTCCACATCATTCCGTCAGGGGTATTTACCGCTTTTCTAGCCCAGCCGTTGTGAACAAATCCGTCACGGTTGCGGTCATCGTATGAAATGCCGCACGCCGCCGCGTCTATACTGATATTTCCGTAAATATTATTATCCCTGCCTCCGCCGATTAGAAAAGCGTGTTCATATGCGTTTACAATGATATTTCCGTAAGCGGTCTGACCTGACAAGCCATCGTCCCAGTAAATTGACTGCGGGTGAAATCCCTCTGCGCCGACATTACAGAAACAGTTATAACGAACCACAGTTCCCTGACCTGCCCAGTCTTGACCGGCATAAAGTGCGCCTGCGTCATTTGACTGCTTTACTACTTCATGGACATAGTTATATTCGACTAAATGGTTATTTCCACTGTACCCTATCGCCATGTGCGGTGAATCGTAAAATTCGTTATGCGAACAAGTTCCGCCTACTCCGTGAAGCGATATGCCCGGCTGATAGGTGAGGTAAATTTCTGACCAGCTGTGAATATAGTTATTATCCGCTACATTATTCGACGGAGTAAGCGTTTCACGGTCTCCGCCGGTCATATTAATGCCGCCTTTTCCGGTATGAGAAATATCACATCTCGTTACAAGGTTGTCATTTCCATTTACAATGACAGCGTTTTCTGCTACATTTAAAATTTTGCAGTTTTTTACGCTGTTCTTATTTCCGTTTATATAAATTGCGTTTGTGCGCGTGCCTTTGAGCGTAAATCCGTCAAGAGTGAGATTTTCAACACCGTTTGCGGAAATTATATTTTTAGAAGTAAGCGAAATATCAATTGTAGCCGATTCTATATCGGAAAGCGGATATACATAAAGAATACCGTTTTTGCGGTCAAGATACCATTCGCCCGGCTCGTCAAGTTCTTCAAATACATTATAGAAATAATATCTCGCTCCGGCACGGCAGGCGTAACAGCTCACGTATTCCGGCTCAATGCACCTTACTTCCGGACGCAGTCTTTTTATCGGAGTTGAGCTGTCTGCCCAGTCATGATAAAAATATCCGAAAATCCATATATCATCATGCGATTTCCATTCAGTGGTGCGCAGTGCGGTTTCACCGTCCATTATATAAGCTCCGCCTCTGTGGTTGCGGCGGCTTTCCCAGTCCGTGAAATAATTCTGTTCAGGGAATTCCGCAACATCGCCGCAGTCAAGCACACGGTCAATTGACAGGAATTTATTGTCGTTTGGGTATCTTGCGAGTGTCATGCGCTTATTATTCCAAAAAAGTTCGCATGACGTGCCGGTTTTCTTGCCGTCATACTTGCGTTCGGTGTTGTACGCTCCTATCGCATACATAATATCCCAGTCATCGGGAGTAAGCCCGTATTTTTTGAGGTCAGCGCATAAGACTTTATCTTTCGCATCGCCTTTTAGCCGCTCACGCATATTGGGCGGTACAGGTTTAAAATCACGCGGGGGGATAGTCATTCCGCCGTTTAATACCACTTCACCGCGCGTATCCGCAAACCAAATTGTGTTGCTGTCTCTCTCGTCGAATTCAAGTCCATTTGTGCGGTATTCACCTTGGCATACGTACACAGTTACTGTTGAATTAGAGCCGGTCTGCTCTCTCATATATCTGATAGCGTCGCGCGTTTCGTCGATTGAGCACAGCACATTGTCTGAAAAATCAACTCCGTCCGGAAGCTGAGCTCCGCCGTCGCACACATAAAAATCGCATTTTGCCGGAGCAGTACGCTCATACGGCTTTGGAGTGCTTAAATTGCAGGGAATCGCTCTCATTTCAAAATATCCTTTCTTTATATATTTATTTTTTAACGGCTGATTATATTTTTATGGATTTTAGAAATTTATGAAGTCGAATACAACTTAAACTTTGATTTTTGATGAGATTTTAAATTAAAATAGCAGATAAATCTTTTAAAGGTCTCGAGTCTGACATACAATAACGGCATGTTCATTTGAATCGAGCGCATCGGAAATTTTTTCATCTATTGTAGAGCCGGAAATATCCGAGTCGCATACGGTATATGTTTTTATCCCGTAAGCTGACGCTATCATGCGGAAATCGGGGTTATCGTCAAGACTGTACTGCTCTGATATTGCGGTAACGGAATTGCCGCCGCTTATTCTTGCGACCATGCCGAGCGCAAAATTATCGAATATAAAAAGTTTTATCGGCAGAGGTGATTTTTTCATTCCCGCAAGCTCCTGCATTGTCATCTGAAAGCCGCCGTCACCGCATACAGCAATTATTTTTGACGCTCCGAGATTAAAATCCTCTGCCGCATACGCCGAACCGACTGACGCAGGCAGTGCAAATCCCATAACGCCAAGTCCGCCGGAAGTGATAAATCCGCGTTCAAGCATTGGAACAAGCCCCCTCGCCGCCGCCATCTGCGAATCGCCTACATCAGTTACGTAAATGATACCGCCCGACTTATCCGAATATCTGCGAATTGCGTTTATCACATCGGTTGAAGTGAGCGCACCGTATACGGACGGGCGGATGTGTGCAGATTCACGCGCGATGTCAATCTGTTCGCGCCACCTGCGGTACACTGAGCGTTTTGATGCAGCAAACTTTGAAGCAATTTCACACATTGCCTCAAGAAATTCTGCGGCATCTGACACAATACCGATGTCGGCAGTGACATTTTTGCTTATCTCCGCCGAATCGATGTCACAGTGAATTATTGTGCGGCTCCTTGAACATAAACCGAAATCGACAATTGTGCGGTCGGAAAAACGCATTCCAACCGCGATAAGCAAATCGCATTGATTTAGGGCTTCATTTGCCGCCGCTGTGCCGAATATACCTGCCATTCCAAGATTTTGACATTCCGCGCTTACCCCACGCCCCATAAGCGTAGTTGCTATGGGAATTTCGCTGATACGCGCAAGTTTGCCGACAAGACCGGACGCGCCTGATGAAATAACTCCTCCGCCGACTAAAATAAGCGGACGGTATGAATGTTCCAATGCGATTTCAAGCTCACGGTATCTTGCGCTGACAGTATCGTTATTTTCACGTACACGGGGTATGCGTACTTGTGAATTTTCGTATTCTTCCGTATCAAGTTCGCTTATCAGAACATTGTGAGTTATATCTACAAGTACGGGACCTTTTCTGCCGGTATTTGCGATTATATAAGCCTCGCCGAGAGCCGCGGTAAGTTCTTTTGTGGTTTTTACAAGATAATTGTGCTTTGTTATCGGGATTGTCATGCCCATAATATCCGCTTCCTGAAATGCGTCACGCCCCACAACTCCGCTGTCAACCTGCCCCGTTATTACAAGCATTGGCGCACTGTCAAGATATGCGTCCGCAATTCCCGTTACGAGATTAGTTGCGCCCGGTCCCGAAGTCGCAATACATACCCCCATCTGACCGCTGGCTTTGGCATATCCTGCCGCCGCATGAGCCGCTCCCTGTTCATGACGAGTGAGTACGGCACGTATATCGCTTTTTGCGATATCATCATATAACGCGAGTACATTCGCCCCCGGATACGCAAATACGGTTTTTACTCCGCTGCTCTTTAAAAAATGAATAATATATTCCGAACCTGTCATAGATACCTGCCCTTTATTAATCAGAAATGCGGAATTGGTAAAAAACAAACTCCCGATTCCGCATTTTTTATAAAATTTTTATTATGCTTCCGATGTACGCATTAAAGTTTGCTTAATGCTTTAAAGTCATCTTTGAGTGATTTATAGAGATTTGTGTAAATCGGGTAAGCCTTATTGTAAGTTTCAACGGTTTCGGCAACCGGAGATATTGATTTTGTTTCGTAAATCAAAGCGTCGCACGCGCTTACTACATCGGAATAGATGCCTGCGCCGACACCTGCCAAAATTGCAACACCGAGCGCGCCGCCTTCCTTAGATGAGCCGAGCGCTATTCTGATTCCGAATACGTCAGCCATCATCTGCTGCCAAAGCGGAGATGAACCGCCGCCGCCTGACGCATATACAAAGTCAGGATTTACACCGAGTCCGCGGATTATTTCAAGGCAGTCACGCAGAGAATAAGTAACACCCTCAAGCACACTTCTTACCATGTCAGCCTTTGTATGAAGCGCGGAAAGTCCGAAGAATACGCCTCTTGCGTCAGGGTCAAGATGAGGTGTGCGTTCGCCCATCAGATAAGGGAGATAAATCAAGCGGTTTGAGCCTGCGGGAACAGTTGCCGCGATTTTATCGATGATTTTATTGGGATTTTCGCCGAGTTCTTCTGCTGTGAGCTTTTCAGCGGTGAAGAAGTTGTCACGGAACCATTTGAACGATAAGCCTGCGCCCTGAGTAACGCCCATGATGTGCCATGCGCCGGGAACTGCGTGGCATAATGTGTGAACACGTCCTTTCGGGTCCATGAGCATTTTGTCGGTATGAGCGAATACAACGCCGGAAGTACCGATTGTAGCGGAAATAACACCTTCTTTTACAATGGAGTTTCCGACCGCGCACGCTGCCTGGTCACCCGCGCCGCCTACAACTATTGTTCCAACCGCAAGACCGGTTTTTTCAGCCGCCGCCGGAGTAACTTTACCTGTAACTTCGCAGGATTCATACATTTTACCGAGCTGTGACTTGTCCAGTCCGATTTTGTCAATTACGTAGTCAGACCATTTGCGTTCTGCCACGTTCATAAGCTGCATACCGGAAGCGTCTGAAACTTCAGTCGCAAATTCGCCGGTGAGCATATATCTTATGTAGTCTTTGGGGAGCATGATTTTTTTGATACGGTCAAAATTCGCCGGTTCATTTTTCTTTACCCACATAATTTTTGCCGCGGTAAAGCCGGTAAGCGCGGGATTTGCGGTGATTTCAAGCAATTTTTCTGCGCCGATAAGCTCTGTAAGTTCAGCCGCTGCCTCGCCTGTACGCTGGTCACACCAGATAATCGACGGACGGATTACTTTATCGTTTTCATCGAGCATTACAAGACCATGCATTTGTCCTGAAAGTCCTACGCCCTTGACGTCATTTTTATCTACGCCTGCTTTTGTGATTACGTCTTTGATTGTTCCGCATACCGCATTCCACCAGTCGGTCGGTTCCTGTTCTGCCCAACCGTTTTTGGGCTGATAGAGCGGATATTCGATAAGTGATGATGCAACGGTGCGTCCCGCTTCGTCAAAGAGTACGGTTTTTGTACCTGATGTTCCTATATCTGAACCTATTAAATAAGCCATTTATATTTTCCTCCATGTTTTTATTTTTTATTAAATATATTTAATCTGCTACCTGTTGTTTAGCGGTAAACAGATATATTTTTATTTTGCGTGCCAGTATTTAGCGGTGAATTGATTTTCTGCATTGTCCTCCCATTTGAGCCGCAGATTTTCAAGCTCTGCTCTCATCTCGCTGACAATTTGTGCGTATTCCGGTTTGCCGTATAGATTTTCAAGCTCATTTGGGTCATTTTTTAAATCAAAGAGCTGAGTTTGATTTGCGATATTGCGGTATTCAAGCAGTTTATAATCCTTGGTTTTTACTCCTCGGATTGCTTCACAATACGCAAGATATAACTTTTCTCTTGTAACGAAATCTTTATCATCAAACATCTGCTTGAAGCTGATTCCCTCAACCGAAGCAGGAATTTCAGTGCCGGACAATTCACAAAGAGTTGGGTATATATCAAGCAGATACACAAAGTTATCGCGAACTTGATTTTTGGGAATTCCGGGACCTGCCATAATCAGCGGGATTCTTATGCTGTGGTCATAAAGATTCTGCTTTCCCATAAGTCCGTGACAACCAACTCCCAAACCGTTGTCGCCGGTCATTACAATAACTGTATTTTCAAGCTGACCGCTTGACTCAAGTGCGTCAATAATACGTCCTATTTCAAAATCGAGATGAGTTATCATAGCGTAATACTCAGCAAGATGACGTCTGACTTCTTTTTCGTCTCGGGGATAATCGGCTAAAAATTCATCTCTGTCCCTAAGTTCTATATCAAACGGGTGCTTTTCCATGAAGTTTTCGGGCAGAGTGATTTTATCCGGGTCATACATATCCTTAAATCGTTTCGGCATTGTACGTGGGTCATGCGGCGCAAGATACGCGGCATAGCAGAAAAACGGATTTTCCCTATCATATGAATTGATAAAATCAATGACAGTCTGGCTTATCAGCTCGCTTGAATGAACGCCGGGATTAAATTTATCACAGTGAATTTTCGTTACTTTGTTATCATAAAAGAAATTGCATACGAAATCAATCACGTTGTCATATTTACCCGTCGGGTCATAGTTGTTTACCGGCACGTTCCAATGATCCCACATTCCGCCGAAAAATGCGTTCTCACCGCCGCTGAAACTTCTTGTATAAGCTGACGGACTGTTGTGCCATTTTCCCGTACCAAAGCAATAGTATCCGCTTTCTTTAAAATGCTGACCCATTGTGCTGTGGTTTTCGTCAATGGTCTGACCACAGTCCTTTATATGAAACAGCGTGCGTCCGGTATTGAGCATGGCACGGCTGGGCATACATACTGCGCCGCTCGTACCTCCGGGAATGTGCGCATTTGTGAACGCAGTACCCATTTTGCAGAGCCGGTCGAGATTGGGAGTTATTATTTCGGGATTGTTCAGTGCGTGAATAGTATTGTACCGCTGGTCATCTGTAAGAAGAAACAGAATATTCGGTCTTGACGCATTTTTCATTATGAGTACCTCTTTAAAAATATGAGAATAAGCTCAAAATAAGCCCTAAGTCATTTTACCCCATTTAAACTGAAATGTAAAGTATCAATTTAACTTTATCGAAAAAAATATATTACAAATTGTCAACAAGTAGGATTTTCAAATAATCTATATCAGTTTTTTGAATTAAAATAGCATTTATAATTTTGTGCCCATAGTTAAGCTGTATACATTTGTTGCGGATACAACATAATTTTCAAGTTTTTGGTATTCTCCGTTAATACATTCATATATATTATATTTTATGAAATAATCAATCACGTCATTAAGTGTTTTATATGCGAGGTCGGGGAAAAACGGTTCAAGCGCCTTGATAAACCAGCCTGACGCCGTTGCCCAATATGCTCCATTCTGATATTCTCCTTGCGGTATGTTTACGAGACATTCTTCCCAGTACTCATCGGGTGCGGTATGCCTTATCTGACCATACTGTACTATTCCATCATAATTTGATTTCAGCCAATTCGCAATACGTTCTTTTATTAAATAATCAACCGGAAAACCGATTTCTGAGATATAACAGCTTGCCCATACGTCAGCTTGACGGCATTTCCCAGTAGCCGCATAAAAAATTCCTTCTTTTTCGTTCCAAAATATCTTAAAAAAAATTTTTTCCACAGATGCCTGATATTCACGGCATTTTTTTGATATTTCTTCGGACAAGCCATAGGTTTCAAGCATATCCGCAAGTAATTTTGCGCCTCTCCAAAACAGAAGAGATTCCATGCACAGACTGCCGGTTTTCTTAATGCAGTCGGTGAAACCATATGGGGAGTGAGGATTGGTATCATCATTGAATATGAGCCCGTTCTCGTCACGAGGCAGACAATTTAAAGTTTTATAAAGCGTAAGCGCATTTTTATTTAAAAAATCAACCGCATTGTCATGATTCATGCGTTTAACAAGAAAATATGATGCGATTACTAAAAATGGACCGTTGTCAAGATTTTCCCTGCCGCATGGCGATTGAGGTGAGCCGGCAGAATATACCGCGTTTTTTTGAGCGTCAACTCGGTCAGGCGCCCAACCGTCAGACGTTCTCACACCTTCTATCAGATAATTTACTCCGTCATATATTGATTTTGTATCCAAAATATCATTTGCATATTCAACCATGTATGCGAAATCACGTGTCCAAAGTGCGTTGTAGTTTGCCATACCGTCGGGGGTATATATTTTTATTGGCTCGCCGCTTGAATTAAATGCATTTGTCTGACACCCAGTCAGTTGTTTTATAGTCATTTGCTTGAGCTGACGCGATTTTTCTACGCTTATCAATTTCATAATTATCACCTCATTAATTAAATTCATAATTCATAATGCATAATTCATAATTAGTAAAGCGAATTCATTGTACAAAATATTTATAGGTATTTTTTGCCTGTCAAAAAAATTCACGTATCGTTTGTATAAATATAATATAGAAGTATGTTATAATTCATTTTGCATATAGTATAAATGCAAAATTAAACGAAAATAACGAGGTAGAATAAAAATGTACCAGATTTTCAATTTTATAGATAATGATGACGTGAAAATACTCGACAGACAGGGCGCATTTACGATAATAGAATATCAGCGAGATTTAAGCGTTACTCCTAGTACCGCTATGGAGGCATATTACAGCAGTCAGATGAATGTACGCCGTCGTCAGGTAGTATGCGATTTATCGCAGTCAAACGTAACACTTCAGGCGGGCGCGATGCAGTGGAGCGTCGGAGATGTAAACGCAACTACGGGAATCAAAGGAATCGGCGATTTGTTCAATAAGGCGGTTCGCGGTAAAGTTACAGGTGAATCAGCAATAAAACCGGAATATACAGGAAACGGAATACTTGTGCTTGAACCTACATACAAACATGTTATCCTAGTAAATCTCGATGACTGGAACGGTTCGATTGTGCTTGACGATGGACTGTTTCTTGCCTGTGACAGTTCGCTAAAGCATACGGCGGTTATGCGTTCAAATATTTCCTCTGCGGTTGCGGGAGGAGAGGGACTTTTCAATTTGGGATTGTCTGGTTCAGGCATACTCTGTTTGGAATGTCCATGCCCGAAAGACGAGCTTGTTGAGGTAAATCTTCAAAATGACGTGCTTAAAGTAGACGATAATTTTGCTGTTGCGTGGAGCTCATCACTTGAATTTACAGTAGAGCGTTCCGGAAAATCCCTTATCGGTTCTGCGGCATCGGGAGAAGGACTTGTGAATGTATACCGAGGAAGCGGCAAAGTATGGCTTGCTCCGGTTTTGAGCCATTAATTTTATACACTTATAAATAGAAATAATTATTTTGAAATGTTATTTTCAAAAAATTACCATGATATAAAGCGTATATAACCGCATATTGAGTTAATAATAATAGTGCGTCAGGGATTGATGCTGATTTCAAATCCAGACGCAAACACGGCTATACGGCTGATTGTATTTGTGTATTGAAATATTATTAAAGCAGTATTTTTAATTGGCAGAGTTGATTAATGCCGGATTAACAGTTTTGATTATTTCTGTGTTGATATAAGGAAATAATTTTTGTTAAATATAAGTTTTCGAGTTGATGAGAGAAAACTTTTGACTGTTAAATATTCTCGGGTTGATAAAGGGAATGGAAGTATTGAAAATACGCTGTGTGGTTGATGAAAATATCTGTTGGTATTGTGTGCATCTTCTTGTTTAATTTTGCAAATCGGCCGTATACCGTACCGTTTACTACGCGCGAACGCATGAACACATGACGTAAAGACGTAAAATACTAGACGCAGTTTATTATCAGCAGTGAGTGGTAATAATCAGTCAGAAGAACGGGAAAATAACATGGATAATAATTTTGAAGACGCAAGTATGCCC
Source organism: uncultured Clostridia bacterium (assembly GCA_944384555.1). Taxonomy (GTDB): domain Bacteria; phylum Bacillota; class Clostridia; order Oscillospirales; family CAG-272; genus CALWTV01. The sequence continues at coordinate 16,544 of CALWTV010000296.1, forward strand.
ATAGGTTTCGCAATGGCATTAGCGCAGAACGCAGAGGCAATGAATAATTTCTCCCGAATGGATATTTCCGAGCAGGACGAAATTTTATTGCAGGCGCGTAATGTAACTTCGCGTGCCGAAATGCAGCAGCTTGTAGCCTCTTTGGCAGACAATCCTCCGTTATATACCGGAAAGATTGACAGAAACGGCTACGGCTTGATGTAACGCTCAGACGTCTGATTGAATCTGTATGTTTATAAATGCCCCTCTTTAGTTTATATTATTTGGGGTTGAAAATCATTTTGGATATAAATTCAGATTGATGGGCAGATTAAAAATTTAAGACGTGACATTGAGATTTACGAATAAAGGGCATCGGCAGACTGAGCCTCAGGATTAATTCCCGGGGCTCTTTCTGCGTCTTTTCAAGAAATACTTTTTTAGCAATATCAAGATTTACGGTTATTGAGTATGTGCAGGCGACTTTTTCTAAATAATTAAGATAGTATTTTTTCTATCCCATTCATCAATATTAATCAATTCAAATTTCATGACGTGGTTTCCTTCCGGCAGACGGAATTTTACATTGCGGCTCTTGTTCCATGCCGGAAACAGACGTATAGTGTCAGAATCAGCCTGAACCAACATATTTGTAAGCGTAAGCATTAAATTCGCGCCGTTGTCCTGATCCGGCAGCCAATCATAATTCGGACCCCAAAATGCTGTGTATATACAGTTAGGGTTTGTATTTCTGCTGTTGTTTAACGCTTCTTTTTCAGCTTCAGCGGTAAGTCCCAGACGTGCGGCTTGAATTCCGTGCTGCTGCCAGCCGCATGAGCTTTTAATGTCGCGCATAAAATAAGTTTCTCTCGCAAGCGGAAGATTATTTTTTCCGATACGGTAAATGTCAAATGGGAATACCGTATAAAGTTCAGGATTTTCCACATTTCTTCTCGAATCCATATTTATGTGATACGGCATAATAACAGAAGTTCCGTTTTTCTTGTCAACCGGAATATCCGGAAGAATTTCGCGAATCTCACGGCATATATTTTCGAGCTTTTCGGGGAGATTATCATATTTTAAAAGATTTTCGGTTACTGCTGAAAGTCCTGCGATTGTAGGAGTATCATTTACGCAGTCCTGCCAGGTTTCAAGCGCTTCTGTCGGGTGAATAAACAGCTTTCCGTCAATTGTCTCGAAATGTTCGCGGAAGAATATCAGAATTTCAAGCGCAAACGGGAAAAATTTTTCTTTTAGAAAATCCATATCCTCCGTATGCTCTGTGTATTCCATCATCATTTTGCAAAGTTCAAGCGCACCTACAAAATAATATCTTATATATCGGTTTTCTATATATCCCGCAAGTTTGCCCTCACGGTTTACTCCGTAATTTGACAGCGCATATATTCCGAATGATGACATTGTTTCCGGAAAATACGCACCATCATGAGCAAAATAAGTTTTTGTGCGATATTTTGCAAGAGGTAATGCGTCAAAATACATATCAAAAAGCGGTTTCATCTGCTTATAGTCTCCGGAATAAAGCATAGACCAGTAAACTAATCTTGTATTTTGGAACCAATACGGACCGCCCCATGCCCTGTAATCATAATTATCACATGATTCCTCAAACGGAGAGGGTTGATTTGTGAAAATGGAGCCGTTAAACTTTATCGGATATTTTCCGCTGCCGGCGCATATCATCATATATCTTTGAGCCGTATACGCTTCTGTCAGACAGCGGGCGTCATCATCGCCGGTTATTTCTATATAGCTTCTCTGCCAGATATTTTTCCAGTATTCCTTATGCGCCAGTATATCGCTATCAGGCTGATTCATTATCTCACATGATTTTTTTATCCAGTCCTCAGGATTTTTGAATTTTCCGGTATGAGATATTATTTTTATAGTAAATTCTGAAATAGACGAGCCATAGAGAGAACCGTTATTTATTTTTAGCTGTTTCGATTTTGCCAAATAACCGAATGTGAGGTCGATAAACGGGTCATTTTTCTGCTCAAAATTACCGAGCGACTGATATTCCAAAGAAAACTCATAGCATGATGTATCATTGTAGTGATACTGTCCGATACTTTCATCATCTGCGCTGAAAACACAGTCAGCGGATTCCACTGATTTATATATAGATTCCGGTGCCATCATGAAATAATTGCTTGAATCATTTTCGTTAAATTTTATCTCATGGTTTCGGTAATTTACCGCTTCAAGTTTAACATCTCGCGGCGTTTTTCCCTTATAATTAATATAATAACAAGGAAAGTTTGCGTCGGCATATAAGCTGATTTCGTTATCGTCACTTTTGATGTATAAAATTCCTTCTTCGTATGAGAGGTGCCATTTTGTTTCATTGTTAAACGGAGAGGGATTGAGCGAAAGTTTCAAAAGACCGGTTTTCAGCAGTCTGTTAAGTTCGCTCCATGCGTCAGTTTTGGAAAGGAGCAGCCAAAGCCCGTCACTGTCCGCCCAAATATTCGCGCCCAAATCTCCGTTTCCTATCGGAATTGACTGCATTGCATTTTTCATAATTCCCATATATTTAAAATCATAGCTTGAAATCATGATAATACCTCTTTTCTTTATTATCAAAGATGTATACTTTCTTGAAAATAGTTTAATTGTTCTTTTCTCTTTTCTTGAAAGAGAAAGGATTTTCTGCGAAAATCACCAAAAGAGAAATCGCTTCTCACTCCAGGGAGTTTCGCTTGCTGCGGCAAGCGATTTAGGGCTCTGC
>CALWTV010000297.1 GCA_944384555.1 uncultured Clostridia bacterium
GCGATTTAGGGCTCTGCCCTAAAAACCCGCAAGCCCGAACAAAGGCTCTGCCTTTGTTCCGAAAAGGCTTGACCTAAACTTTCAATTGGGCTACGCCGTATATTTGCAAGAAAGTAGACTTTATAAAAAGTATCAATTAAAGGCGCATCTCCTTTAACGGATACACGCCCTTTTGAATATTTTATTTTTGAAAAACGATTATCTGTCGAATTCGTCGATTAATGCGTGCATGTTTTCGCACAGCGGGTCTATATCAACGCTTCTGCCGCACTCGAACGCAAGCCATCTGTCATATCCGGTCTTGCTGATTGCTGCAAATACATTCTTGTAATTGATTTCGCCTGTGCCGGGTTCACGTCTGCCGGGAACGTCTGCTATATGGAAATGTCCTATCAAATCGATATTGGCTGTAATATTGGCGATAAGGTTGCCCTCGGTTATCTGCTGATGATATATATCAAAGAGAAGTTTTACGTTGGGGCTGTTGATCTCGCGAATCATCTCGAACGCCTCATCGGATTTTGCCAGATAATAACCCTTGTGGTCAACTAAAACGTTCAGCGGCTCAAGTATAATCATTACATCGTTTTCTTCCGCTATCGGCATAAGGCACTTTAAAGTGTCAACTACGATTTCATGCTGTTTGCATCTGCACACATCGGAACGCTCGTTTCCGGTAGTAGCGATGATATTGGGACAGCCTAAGGCTTTTGCCGCTTTTACGGTTTCACGGAACGCGGTAATGAACGCCTCTCTTGAATCTTCCCATACCATACCGTGAGACCAAGGTAATTTTTCAGCTACTGCCGCATCTTCTGACTGAATTACAAGTGCGGTTGAGGTAATTTCGTTTTCTTCCATAATTTTGCGCGCGCGGTCAAAATCAACGCCTAGCCAGCCCAGCATTTCAACGCCTCTGAAACCGTATTCCGCCGCTTTTACATATGTATCGTAATGGTCTACGCCGAACCATCCGCCTGCTGCCGAAAATTTCATAATTATGTTTCTCCTTTTATTTTTACTTTAAATTATGTTTTTATTTTCATCCGAGTATATCGGTTTCATTTTATCATTCATAAACGATATTGTCAACCGCAATAAGTAAACGCATATATGATTTGTACATTTTTTATAAAAATAACGAGCATGTTTTGTTAATATCTCCAATAATATTATTTATAGATAAATATAGTTGAATTGGTAAATCAAACACGCTATAATTAAGATGATAAAGCTATATTTTATTTAATGAAAGGATTGATTTAATATGAAAAAACGTGTATTTTCAATACTGGTTACTGTAATTATGCTGATAACAATTTTGCCCGTGTCAGTTTTTGCAGCTAAACCGAATGCGTTTGAGCTTTCGCTTTCTTCTGGAACCGGCAGCATTAACGGAGATATTATCACAATTCCGCAAGGCTATTCCGCAACAGTTACGTTTACTCCAAACAATGACGGATATTTAACCAAAGATTACAAATACTCTGTAACAAACATATCATCTGCATATGTTGGAATTTTACATTCAAGCGCAAGCACAGAAAAGGTAATCCCTGCTGTTACCTTTACCGGCTACACAATAGGTACATACAATTTTACTGTTACAATCGGAAAAATATCAAACAATGCTGCAAAATTGACACATAACTATGCAATTCAGATAGTGCCGGCTTATTATTATCCGATTTATTATTCCTACTATGACCCGTCATATTTACAATATCTCGTTTTGCATGACGCACCTAGATATTACGATATAAATTACCGCGCAGGTACGGGCGGCTCGATATATGCGGATAAGTCAAAAGCATGGACGGGTGAATCGGTAACATTTGAAATTGTGCCTGAGGAAGGCTATGAAGTAGATTATGTCCGCATAAACGGCGAACAGGTAGGCAATGCTCTCTCATATACAGTTGAAAATATAAACAGTGAAATCAATATTTCCGTTAAATTCAAGGAAATTTCGGAAGACGCGGAAACAGCTGAAATTCCGGAAGAATATATATTTGAAGCTGCCACTGATGAAGAAGTAAAGGATTCTTCTGAAATTCCCTATGAAGATATTGAATTTCTTGAATCATACTATGAGTCTATAAAATTTATACATGAAAATGAGATATTCAGCGGAGTTACCGAAAGCGAATTCGCTCCCTATTCCGGAATGACACGCGGCACATTTATCACCGCTCTCGGAAGATTCGCAGGTATCAACCCCGATGATTACATGACGGAAAATACTTCATTTATCGATGTTTCGCCTTATGCATTCTATACCCCCTATATCGAATGGGCAGTATCTATCGGAATTGTCACTGGAAATGAGGATTTCACTTTTGACCCCGAAGCGTCAATCACCGTTGAGGAAATGTACACTATCATTTACAGATACCTGCTTACTATCGGAGTCAAAGCAGATTCAAGCGCAAATATAGGTTTTGCGGATTCTGATAAAATCTCTCCTTGGGCTAAAGACGCCGTAAGTGGAGTTATTTCAGCCGGTCTTGTAAAGCCGAGCCTTGATAAAAAATTAAACCCTGATTCATACGCTACAAGAGCGGATATCGCTTTTCTCATCAAGGGAATTTTCGATATCACTTCTAAATAATTTTAAATAAGTCTGTGGGGGAAGATATCTTCTCCCATTTTTTGATTAAAGGAGAAATCAAAATGGAAAGAATGAGCGATTTTTTCGCAGCCCGTGTAGAAGGATATGATGAGCATATGCTGACTGAAGTTGAGGGCTGTCGGGAAGGATATATAAAAATGGCGCAGATGATACCGGAAAACTGCCGGAAACTGCTCGATCTCGGCTGCGGCACGGGACTTGAGCTTGACGAGATATTCAAGCGTTTGCCGGATATTTCGGTTACGGGAATTGATTTAACCCAGTCAATGCTTGACCAGCTGATGAAAAAGCACCCTGATAAAGATATAAAATTAATCTGCGGCAGTTATTTTGACGAAGATTTGGGAAATGAAGAATATGACTGCGCGGTATCGTTTCAGACCATGCACCATTTTTCACATGAACTTAAAGAAACTCTGTATAGAAGAATCAGAAACGCGCTCAAAGACGGCGGTTTGTATATAGAATGTGATTATATGGTGGAAAATCAAGCTGATGAGGATTATTATTTTTCCGAATGCCGCCGTATACGCAAAGAGCTTAACCTGCCGGAAAATGAATTTTATCATTACGATACGCCGTGTACAATCTCAAATCAGATTGCCATATTAAAAAAAGCCGGATTTTCATCGGCTGAAATGATATTCAGAATAGAAAACACAACAATTATATTGGCATACAAATAAAAAATAAAGGAGATAGAAAATGATTGAACAAGGAATAAAAGCGCCTGATTTTACACTGCCTGACAAAGACGGTAATTCGGTTTCACTTTCAGATTTCAAGGGGAAAAAGGTTGTACTGTATTTTTATCCTAAAGATAATACCGCAGGTTGTAGTCGGCAGGCACAGGCTTTTGCGGCGGCGTATGAGCAGTTTAAACAGATGAATGTGGAAGTTATAGGGATAAGCAAAGACAGCACTTCATCGCACCAGAAATTTGCCGCAAAATACGAATTGCCTTTTATATTGCTTTCAGATGTTGATTTGTCAGTGATTGAGGCATATGGGGTATGGCAGGAAAAGAAAATGTACGGCAAGACTAGCATGGGAGTTGTACGCACTTCATTTTTGATTGACGAATCGGGAAATATTGAAAAAATCATGCCAAAAGTAAAGCCGGATACGAATGCACAGGAAATTTTATCTTATCTCCAGAAAGAATAATGCCTTAAAAAAATAAAAAGAGCCTTAACCGTTTTATCTGCGTGTTAAGGCCTTTTAATTATTTAAAATATAGCGAAAAATAAAACCGCATACCTGTATGATATGCGGAATTTGTGCGGCAATTTAAAAAATAAAGAGATATGGGAAAAACATTTATTATTTTTTATCAGGCTTTTCAAGAATTACAAATGACACGAGAGTTTCTTTATGGAGATAATTCTCAAGTTTCGGGTCAACGTCAACAGTTTGCGTGTTCATCTGTGAAATTACCCAGCCTTCTTCCAGCAATTTGTTAATACGAACAAGATATTTATTGTCATTAATATCGTTTTGTTCCGTAAAATCCCGGCTGTTGCTAATATAGACTACTTTTTGCATTTGTTTTCCTGCCTTGCTGTCGTTTATATTGAATTTTGGTCGGAGTGACAGGATTCGAACCTGCGGCATCATGGTCCCAAACCATGCGCGCTACCAACTGCGCTACACCCCGTTACCAATAAATTATATCAGAAATAATACAGTTTGTCAAGGCAATATTTATATATATATTAAATTAATGCGAATATAGGTAAACTGTAAAGATTTACAAATACTTTTAATAATAAACCAATTTCAATCTGATATTTTTGATATAGCATAAATATATTCTGAGATATAGCTTAAAAGTGCGTCTTTTTCATTTTTTACTTTGCCGTCAATAACTCCGTCAAGCAGTAGATTTAAGATTCTGCCGACTTCTTTTCCCTCTCTTACGCCGGATTTTATAATGTCACTTCCGTTTACCGCTAAATTTTTCAGTGAAAAGCATGAATTTTCTGCGATTATCTTATTAGCCAATGACTCAAGCAAGTCATAATCGCGCTGACGATAAAAATATTCGGGATTCAGTCCAAGATTGTCAGCACGTTGAAGTTTTACTAAATCAAAGAAAAACTTCGGCGAAAATTTATTCATCAGACGCTTGACCGATTTTACTTCGGGCGATATCGGCGCGTCATGCCGTTTTACCAGAAGATATATATATTCCCTTGAGTCACGGTCAAATTTCAATTTCGTCATTATATTATCCGCAATTTCCGCGCTGACCTCGCTGTGACTGTAAAAGTGACCTATACCGTCGGTATCAATTGAAAATGTGCGCGGCTTTCCGATATCGTGAAACAATGCGGCAAACCTAAGTCTCGGATTTGGCTCGATATTTTCAATAACTGTCGCGGTATGCTCCGATACTGTGTAAATATGATGCGGATTTTGCTGATTAAAATTTTTCATCTCGGCAAGTTCCGGTATTATTTCCGCAAGCACATCGATATATCGTAAAAATACACGTTTAATCGCTTTGCCGCACAGCATTTTAGAAAATTCAATATAAATACGCTCTGCGGACACATTTTTCAGCAGAGCCTTGTTTTTAAATATTGCGCTCTCCGTCTGCGGCTCAATTTCAAAATCAAGCACAGAGGAAAATCTCAAAGCGCGGATTATACGCAAGGCATCTTCCCGAAAACGCTGATTCGGTTCGCCCACACATCGGATAATCCGATTTTTGATATCGTGTAAGCCACCGTGATAATCAACAATGCCGGAATTTTCATTAAGTGCGAGCGCATTCATAGTAAAATCACGGCGTGCGGTATCTTCTTTAAGCGAGTCCGTAAACTCAACCGAATCAGGGTGACGGTTGTCAGAATACGCCGATTCTTTACGGTATGCGGTTATTTCAATCGGTTCACCGCCGAGTATTATTGTGACCGTTCCGTGTTTTATTCCGGTTTCAATTACGTTAAAACCATCGAATACCTGTTTTATTTTTTCGGGAACTGCGCTTGTGGCGATATCGATATCATGCGGAGTTTTGCCCATTGCAAAATCACGCGCATAACCGCCGATTAAATATGCTTCAAATCCGCTTTTTCTTAGAAGATTTAGTGCCGCTTTTGCGTTTTCCGAAATTGAGTCCATTTTTGTATATCACCTTCATAAAAATAATATTTGCCGCAGTGAAAATCAAAGCCACAACGGAGATAATTTCAGTATATGGGGGATTGAATACAGCAGTCAGCGCAATATACGGAATTTGAAAATAAACTCCGAGAGAATAGAAAAATGTAAAAATCCCAGAAGGAGTACTCGTTTCACTATAAAGTCCGCTGATTGACATTACAAGGAATACCGCAACAATTACAAGCGCGGTGACTTGGTATATATATCCGAAATATTTCGTTTTTTTTATTTTTAATCTTTGATGAATAAAATATGCTGCAAAACAATATCCAACCCATGCGGTGATAAAAAAAATACCTTTTATAAGCCCCCAGATTTTATCAGAGGTATTATATGATTGAAGCACGCAGAAAAACGGCAGTGAAATCATTATTGACATCAAAACGATACAAAGAAAATCATAAGCTTTTTTTTTCAAATAAAAGACTCCTTTTACATTTTAGGAATAATTTTAATTTTTTGACGAAACTCGTTAGGAGTTACGTCTTTTTCATCCTTAAATTCAGAGATAAAATGGCTGACGGAATTATACCCGACCATTGCAGCGACTTCTTTTATCTGAAAATTAGTCGCACTTAATAATTCTATTGATTTCATCAATCGATATTTCTTTAAGTAGGCATATGGTGTATAACCGGTGTATTTTTTAAAATTTCTGATAATATAGCATGGGGACATAAATAGTTTTTCGCTGATGTTTTGAATAGTTATCTGATTCATATAATTTTGTGAAATATAATCGATTACCTCTTTTACAAAATTATTATTATCAGAATTTAAGCTGTAATTGACTACTGATGCATAAAACAAATCATGAAGAAGTTCGCTTGTCTGACGTGAAATATAAATTTCATTTTCTATTCCTATATATGGAGATTCGAGCATATTTTCTATATATTTCCCAAATTTATCAATACCCTGAATCTGAAAATTGACTCCTTGTTTGGCCAGTATGCTGTCGATAAAATTTTTAATTCCGTATGGTTCTATATGAACCCAGTAAAATTCCCAGTGAGACTCCTTGTCCACAAAATATTTGTGCGGGAAAAACGGGGGAAGGATTGTCACAGTATTTTTTAAAGCTGAGTATTCTTTTCCGTTGTACAATATATGACCATTACCGTCAAGGGTGAAAAAAATCAGATAATTGCCCAGTCCCTTATGTCTGTCAAAACAGTATGGATATATTGCATAATGCCACCCGAATGAGCTGGATTTTAGCAATATATCATTGTAAATATCAGAAAATAAATAGTGCATATCGCGCGTTTTCCCACAATATAAGTTATTCAATATTAGGTCAAATTTTTTCATAAAATATTAAAACCTGCTTATATGATAAAATTAACTATATAGATTATATAATAAAATTGTCGAACATTCAAGGTTTTAGTACATTTTATGTCTGAATAATAATAAAATTTTATAAAACAGAATATAAGATTATTGACTTATTATATAAAAAAATATTCCGATAACGGATTTTTAATTGACATAATATTATTTTTAATTTAATATATATTATGTATTAATATACTGTAAATAAATTAGGAAATGAGGATAAAGGCAAATGAAAAAAATTTCTATATTGCTTGCATTTTTAATCGTATTGTCAGCATTTGCGGGTTGTGCCCAGAATGACAGCGCAAATACCAATGCAGATTCTTCCGCAGTTTCCGATTCCTCCTCGTCAGAACAAGGCGATTCGCAGAGCGGCACAGAATCAGCATCATCTGAATCAACTGTATACAAGGCTAATCTCCCTGAGGGCTTTGACTTTGAGGGGCATAATTTTGTAATTGCCAACAATGACTATTCGATTCCGGTGTGGTCTCAGCGTGATATTGACGCAGAAGAGCTTACAGGAGACGCGATAAACGATGCAGTATACAACAGAAATACCTACATCGAGGAGCTTTACAACTGCACTATTGAGTCTATGAAGTTAATAGATGTTTCAGGTACTGTAAGAACCTTTGTTACAGCAGGCGATACAGGTCTTGATATTGCAACTATTTGGCTGCGCAATTTCCCTGTACTTGCACAGGAATCAATGCTTATAGATTTGAATACCATTGAAGCTATGGATTTATCTCAGCCTTGGTATGACCAGAACTCGGTTTCTGATTTGTCCGTACTCGGAAAATTATTCGGTGTCGCTACCGATATGACTATCATGGACGAAGAGGCTACTACCGCTATGGTATTCAACAAACAGCTTTATGAAGATTTTGGTCTTTCCAGAGACGACAAATATGGAAGTATATATGATATAGTTTCTTCAGGAAACTGGGTTTTCGATACAATGGCTGAGATGGTAAAGGGAGTCTCCACAGATTTAAACGGTGACAGTAAAATGGATCAGAATGACCAATATGGTCTTTTATATCAGCGTGACTCCGTTACCGGATTTATAAATGCATGTGATGTAACAATTGCATCTAAAGATGAAAATGATATACCCAAAATAACAATTCTTGATGGAATTGGCTCTGATGTGCTTGACAAAATTTATTCATTGCTGTATATTAAAAATAACTGCTTCCATGTAATGAATTATTTTGATTCAATAGGAGCGGATTTTACTGAGGGAATGGTAAATATGTTTGCCAATAATCAAGCGCTGTTTATGTGGATTCGTATGGCAGACGTTGAAAACCTAAGAGCAGTTGACGTTGATTTTGGAATTATCCCTCAGCCTAAATGGGATTCCTCACAGGAAAATTATTATAGTTCAGTAAATCCGTATGTAGGTACTGTAACTTGCATACCGAAATCTACATACGATTCTGAAAAAACCGCGATGTTTATTGATGCGGTGAGCGCAGAGTCTAAAAATCAGCTTATGCCCGCTTATTACGAAATAAATCTTCACGGTAAAGTGACCCGTGACGAGGAGAGCGGCGCAATGCTTGATATAATATTCGGCAATAGAATTTACGATATTGGTCAGATATATGATATCGGCGATTTTGCGAATACTTTGATTTATATGACCTCAACTTATGACAGCGATTATGCTTCAAAATATGCAAAATCTGAAAAGATGATTTCAAAGAAACTTGAATTGATGGTAAGCAAGTTTGAAGAGCTTGAGTGATTATTTGTTAAACATAAATATTCAATAAAACAATTCTATAAGGAGTTATAGTATATAATGAAAAAATTATTTGCGATTGCACTTTCTGCGGTACTGCTTTCACAATACGCATATGCCGCTGAAAATCTTGCGCCCAAAGCGGTTGAAATAACGGCATCTACATATTTCAGCGATGACTATCTGCCTACAAATGTTGCAGACGGAATTGTCAGAGGAGAAGCTCAGCGTCTGAGAGCATGGGTTACTGATTATGAGAGCGAAGCTGACCTAACTATTAATTTCGGAAAAGATGTAACTGTTACGAAAGCGGTGCTTTATGATTTGCCGAGCACAAGCGACAATGTAGCAAGCGGAAGCCTTACATTCTCCGATGGAACTGTTGTTGAGTTCGGTGAGCTTGATAAAGAAGGAAATCCCACCGAAGTTGTATTTGATGCACCGATTACTGCAAACAGTGTTGTAGTTCATGTAGTTTCGGATGACGATACAATGTCCGTAGGACTTGATGAAATTGAGATATTTGACGCAGATGGAGTAAACGTTGCGCTTAATGCAGAAGCAAGCGCAAGCTCAGTTCAACCCGACGGTGATACGCTTTCATGGGATATGCCCCCGACAGCGGTTGACTGGTATGCGGCATTCAGAGCCGTAAATGGTTCAGCTACCGCAACACTTCCAGAGGGAGTTGAAAATGAATGGGCATCACAGGCAGAGGCTAATCCGACAATTACGCTTGCGTGGACAGCTCCGATTACGGTAGGTACAATTGTTTTATATGACCGCGGCGGTTCAAGTGACAATATAATGGGTGGAGAAATTGTATTCTCTGACGGTACAACAATCGAGTTTGACGGAATGCCCGGCGGCGCAGAACCTTTCTATATCGATGTTGCCGATATAACCACCGACACAATCACAATAAACTGCACAAATACCGAAGGACCTAACCCCGGATTCGCTGAAATTGAAGTATTTACCGAACATTATAAAGACGGTGCTTTTGAAGGCGAAGAAGTAGCGGCAGAAACAGAAGCTGCTGCGGCTGAGACAGTCGAAGCAGAAGTTGTAGCAGAAACAGAAACTGCTGCGGCAGAAACAGTAGCAGCTACGGAAGCAGCGGCAGAAACTGAAGCACCTCAGACATCTGATTTTGCTTTTCCGGCATTTATAGGAGCAGCGGTTGCGGCTTTAGCAGCATTCGTGGCTAAAAAACGTAACTTTAATAAATAAAGTTTTTTGAATGGGGAGATTTTTTAAAAAAATTCCCCCTAAGTAATTAAAAGGATATTTTCAAGGAGCGAATACAATATGACTTCCAAAGAAAGATTTATGAGAATGTATCAGCACAAAGAGGCTGACCGTGTACCGATTATAGATGGTCCGTGGGCGGGAACTTTCCGTCGCTGGCATAAAGAAGGTCTGCCTACAAATGTGGACTGGACAGATTATTTTGATATAGACAAAACCGCGGGAATTGGTTGTGATATCAGCCCGAGATACGAAGGCAAAGTGCTTGAGGAAACTGATGAGTACGTAATATATACAACTGCGTGGGGTACAACTCAGAAAAGCTTTAAAACCGAGGATTCAACACCTGAATTTATTGATTTTAAGGTAAAAACGCCGGAGGCTTGGGAAGAAGCAAAGGCACGCATGACCGTAAGCGATGATAGAATTGACTGGAACGGTCTTAAAAACAACTATAACAAATGGGTGGAAGAAGGCAGATGGATTACTGCCGGATTCTGGTTCGGATTTGACGTCGCACACTCATGGATGATGGGTACAGAAAACCTGCTTGTGGCAATGTATGAAGAACCGGATATGGTTATTGATATATTCAATACATATCTTGACCGCTGTATCGCTCATTTTGAAAAAATTTGGGACGCAGGATATAAATTTGACTGCATTTCATGGCCCGATGATATGGGATATAAGGGAACAACGTTTTTCTCGAACGAAATGTACCGTGAAATGCTTAAGCCGGTTCATAAGCGTGCCGTTGACTGGGCGCACAATCACGGAATATATGCGCATCTCCATTCCTGCGGCGATATAATGAGCCGTATTGATGACCTTGTAGATATAGGGATTGACGCACTCAATCCCCTTGAAGTAAAAGCCGGCATGGATCCGCTTAAACTTAAAAAGGAATATGGTGATAAGCTTGTACTTCACGGCGGTATAAACGCAGTGCTCTGGGACGACAAGGACGCTATAATTGCAGAAATCGACCGTCTTGTTCCCATATTAAAACAAAATGGCGGATATATTTTCTCATCAGACCACTCCATTCCCAACTCGGTTTCTCTTGATAATTTCAAAGCTATAATCGCACGTGTAAAGGAAGTCGGAAAATATTAATTTTAAAAAGGGACAGAAGATACTTCAGTATTTTTTGTCCCTTAAATTTTTAAATACCGCGTAATTAACTTTAAATTAAAGTTTTAAATTAACTGCTTTATTATTTGCAGAGTATATGTTATAATAAAAAAAGTGAAAATATAATTATATCAATCAAGGAAAGCGGGAATTTAAAATTGCTGAATATATATCTGACAGACAGAGCGACACTCGCCGTAAACTCAATAAATGACTACGTTCCGGACTGCTGGATTCATATGACATCGCCTACCGCCGACGAAATGCAGTGGGTGCTTGACCATACGCCGGCTGACCCGGATTTCATGCGTGCTTCCCTTGACGAAGAAGAACGTTCCCGTGTGGAATCCGAAAATGAGCAGATTCATATTGTGGTTGATACGCCGTATGTGACAGTAGATGACGCCGGTCAGGAATATGAAACAGTACCGCTTGCGATTGTGCTGCTCAAAGAATGTATAATTACGGTATGCTCTAAAAACGCGCCAATAATAAGCGATTTTTCGGAAGGGTATGTAAAGAGCTTTTCGACACGCAAGCGAAATAGGTTTATACTTCAGATTCTGCACCGAAACGCGGCACGTTTTCTGCTTTATCTGCGACAGATAGACCGGTTAAGTGGAGCAGTTGAGAAAAAGCTTTACAAATCGATGAAAAACAAAGAGCTGATTTCAATGTTGAAGTTGGAAAAATCACTGGTATATTTTTCGACATCGCTCAAGGGAAACGAGGCGGTGTTTGAACGTCTTTTGAGAATGCCGTTTATACGGGAATATCCTGATGATACGGATTTGCTTGAGGATTTGATTATAGAGAACAAGCAGGCGATAGAGATGTGTTCAATTTACCGTGATATTTTGTCGAGCATGACTGACGGATTTGCTTCGGTGATATCCAATAATCTTAACGTGATTATGAAAAGGCTTACTATTGTTACGATAGTTCTTACCGTACCTACAATAATCGGGGGGCTTTGGGGAATGAACGTTCCAGTTCCTCTTGCGGATAATGATTTAGGTTTTTGGATTGTTCTTGTGATAATTGTGATAATTTCTATAATTGCAACCATCATATTGAAGTTTACGAAGATGTTTTAATAAAGTATAATTTTTTGCAAATAGTTTAATTGTTCTTTTCTCTTTTCTTGAAAGAGAAAGGATTTTCTGCGAAAATCACCAAAAGAGAAATCGCTTCTCACTCCAGGGAGTTTCGCTTGCTGCGGCAAGCGATTTAGGGCTCTGC
>CALWTV010000298.1 GCA_944384555.1 uncultured Clostridia bacterium
AGTTATTCTCCTGAAAATTAGGTGATTACAAAACGATACTGGAGGTATGAGTATTCGGTTTTAACTATATCTATAACTTCATACAAATATTGAACTTCCGTGTTAAGTCTTTTGAGCAATTTTTTCAAACCGATAGTCTGAACTAGCGCCGGAGTTTCAGCATGTCCTGTCATTAAATCAAAAATTGCATTGGGATTATCACCGCACCATTTAGGGAACTCCATACCCTTTATAATTGCATTGTAAAACTCATCGTGAGTTTTGACCCCTGAAAAATCAATGAGATACTGTTTCATTGTAGTTATTCTCCTACTTCATAGAAATATTTGTCGTGGTATTAAATAATCTGTATAACATAAATTATTTTATAAGCAAGCAATAGCACCCCTTAGTTCCGCGATTGAGCCGATTTTGTACAAACCGTCCGCGATTCCCGGTTTACGCGGTGCTATCGCTTGCTTATAATAAATATATTTATATTGAAGCGTTTGGTTTTAAATAAACCGTTGAAAACTTCGTATCAGAATTAATCGATTTAAAGATATTTTTCGCCAAAACATACTCCATTCTGACACAATTTATTATGATAAAAATTAATTGACAAAACTGTCCTATATATTTTATAATATAAATATATAGACGTATAAAAAAATTGAATAGCTAAAGCTGTTTTACACGGAGGAAATATATATGGCACATACAGGATTTGTGGGCGGTAACTGGGAAAATAATATAGACGTTCGTGAGTTTATTCAGAAAAATTACACTCCATAAGATGGGAATTCAGATTTTTTAACGGGTCCTACCGAAAGAACCAAAATAATCAGAGATAAATTTCACGAACTTATAAAAAAAGAGCGTGAAAAAGGCGGTGTTCTCGATATCGATACCACGGCGGTTTCATCAATTTTAAGCCATAAACCCGGGTATATAGATAAGGAACATGAAATTATTGTCGGTCTGCAAACCGATGCCCCGCTTAAACGTGCGGTAAATCCTTTCGGCGGAATCAGAATGGCGCGCGGTGCGTGTGAGGATTACGGATACAAACTCGATGAATCAGTCGAAAATTCTTTCAAATACAGAACTACTCATAATGACGGTGTTTTCCGCGTATATTCCGATGAAATGAGAGCGGCACGTCATGTAGGTTTATTAACCGGACTTCCTGACGCTTACGGTAGAGGCAGAATTATCGGAGATTACCGTAGAGTCGCGCTTTATGGCATGAACTTTTTAATAGAACAGAAGAAAAAAGATAAAGCCGAGCTGTCGCTTAAAGATATGGACGATGACAATATCCGCTTGTGTGAGGAACTGGCTAAACAGATAAGCTTTATGAGCCGTCTTATCGTGCTTGCGTCACAGTACGGATTTGATATCACACGCCCCGCTGAAAATGCGCGAGAGGCGGTGCAGTGGCTTTATTTCGGTTACCTTGGATCAATAAAGGAAACCAATGGCGCAGCGATGAGCATGGGCAGAATAAGCGCGTTCCTTGATATTTATTTTGAGCGCGATATCAGAGAGGGCAAACTTGACGAAAGCGGCGCACAGGAATTAATCGATGACCTTGTTATAAAAATGCGCTGTGTTCGCCACCTCCGCACCACGGAATATAATGAATTTTTCTCCGGCGACCCAACATGGGTTACAGTAAGCGAAGCTGGAATCGGTGAGGACGGACGCCATATGGTAACGAAAACTTCCTACCGTATATTAAATACACTCTATAATCTCTCACCTTCCGCAGAACCCAATATAACGATTTTATGGTCTGATAAACTACCTGAGAATTATAAAAAATTCTGTGCAAAAGTTTCCATTGACACAGATTCAATTCAGTATGAAAACGATGATGTGATGCGCCCAATATACGGTGACGATTATGCGATTGCATGCTGCGTTTCCGCTATGAAAGTCGGTAAGCAAATGCAGTTCTTCGGTGCAAGATGTAATATGCCAAAACTCCTGCTTATGGCAATTAACGGAGGAAAAGACGAAATACACGGAATTCAGGTTGCGCCCGAAATGGAGCCTATGTCCTCCGAAAAACCTCTTGATTTTGATGAACTCAAAAATCGGTTTGAATTCTACATGGCATGGATTGCGCGGCTTTATGTCAACACGCTGAACGTAATTCACTATATGCATGACAAATACGCATATGAGCGGCTTCAAATGAGCTTGCATGATACGAATGTTGAGCGATTCATGGCATTCGGAATGAGTGGATTGTCAATTGTAGCAGATTCGCTTAGCGCGGTAAAATATGCGAAAGTTACGCCGGTATTTGATGAACGCGGAATTGCAGTTGATTTTAATATTGAAGGCGATTTCCCGTGCTATGGCAATGACGATGACCGTGTGGACTCAATTGCAAAATACATAACGGATCGTTTTATTGAGGAACTCAGAAAGCACAAAAGCTATAAAAATGCAGATCATACATTATCAATTCTTACAATTACATCTAATGTTGTTTACGGTAAAAAGACCGGCTCTACTCCTGATGGACGCAAAGCTCATGAACCGTTTGCCCCCGGCGCAAACCCAATGCATGAACGCGACAAAAGCGGTGCGCTGGCTTCACTCAATTCAGTGGCGAAAATCGATTACTGCTCATGCCGTGACGGTATCAGCAATACATTTTCAATTGTCCCCGAAACTTTGGGCACAAATGATACTGAACGTGTAAACAATCTTGTGAATATTCTCGACGGATATTTCGCACAGAAGGCACATCATCTCAACGTTAACGTAATCCGCCGCGAAATTTTAAAAGAGGCAATGGAACACCCCGAAAAATATCCTAACCTCACAATTCGTGTAAGCGGTTACGCAGTTAATTTCCATCTGCTCAGCCATGAACAGCAGCTTGAGGTTATCAGCCGAACCTATCACGAGTGTATGTAAAATAAATTTTCAATTTATATTTGGCATCAGACCGAAAATCTCACATTGATTTAAAATTTTTTCTGTATTCGGTAGGAGTTTGCATAAACGCTTTTTTGAAAATCTGCGTAAAGTATTTTATATCCCCGTATCCTACCCTTTGACTGCCGACCTTGAATTCTCGGGTCTGATTATAGAGGCTATGGCGCGTGAATCTATCGATACGGTTACTCCTGCGTTCTATGAATCAACTCTTAAGGGTAAATACTCCCGTGACGAAATGTCAATAAAGATGTTTGAAATTCTGCGTCAGACCACACATTATGATATCGGATATATTTGTAATGTTGGTAATACTTCAAGCGTTCCGCGTGAGCTTATTTATAATGGCGGAAATGCGGTTTCATATTACGAATCAAAGCGTTCAGTTATGGAAAAAGCAGTTGAGGAACTGCGCGCTCAGTTCGAGGAATAATTAAAAACCAGCATAACATAAATAAAAATAATTCCCTTTTTAATGAGAGGGAATTATTTTTTATATTTATTTAAAATCAGATTAAAAATCAGTTATCTCCGATTAACTCTGACATTGTATATAATCCGCATGGCTTGTCCGATAGATAAAGAGCGGCTCTTACTGCTCCGGCGGCAAAAACATCTCTTGAGTATGCGCTGTGTGAAATAGTAATCACTTCATCATGACCCGCGAATATAAGGTCATGGTCTCCGATTATCGTTCCGCCTCTGATACTTGAAATACCTATTTCGTTATGTTTTCTTTCGGCTCTTACGTTGTGGCGGTCATATACGTATTCCGCATCGAAATCAACGCTGTCACGTACGGCATCGGCAATCATTAATGCAGTTCCGCTCGGTGCGTCGAGCTTTTTATTGTGGTGGCGCTCGACTATCTCAATATCAAAATCAGCGCCGATAACGGAAGCGGCTTTTTTAGCAAGTTCAATCAGCAGATTAATTCCCACTGACATATTGCGGGAATAGAAAACAGGTATTGATTTTGCGCTGTTTTTAATCAGTGCGGTTTCTTCATCAGTATGCCCTGTGGTGGCGATTACGGTTGGAATTTTATTTTTTACGGCATAATCGAGCAGAGGAGTTACCGCGCTGTGATGTGAACAGTCGATTATCACATCTGCGCCGCCGTTATAATCTGAAATTTTTGTAAATATGGGATACGGATTTTTTGAGGAGTGATTTTCCGCATACGGATTTATATCAATACCGCATACAATGGCACAGTCTTCACGTTCATCTATTAATCGTGCTATTGCGGTTCCAAGACGTCCGCCACAGCCTGATAAAATTATATTTGTCATATTTAAATTTCCTTTCATGTTTAAATAACAGTATTACAGGTTAAAAATTTTTATTTAAGTTCGAGAAAATCGGTGTGTACAAACTGATTAACTGCAAGAGTGCTTGCCGCAGGGATTTCCACTTTCGCGCCGCACTTGTCGCAGGAAACAATTACTTTCTCGCCGTCTTCGGATATATTAACCGAGTAATCGCCGCAGCCGATACCGCAGCCGCAGCTTATTTTACCCTCATCATGCAAATCACGGATTACGAACATCACGGTTTCAAGCAGCTGAGGGTCAAACGAGATTTCGTTGGGCGATGTATGCTTACGCAGAGCGTTAAGATTTGCCTGTCCGATTGCGGCGGCATCTTTTTCATCTTCTTCATCAGGCGTTCCGTCTTCGTCAAATGAATTAAAATCATCAAGTCCGGCTTCGGTAAGCATTGCAATAAGCTCCTTTTCGGACTCATTCATTGCTTTTTCGACCTGCTCCGGTTTTCCGATAAAGCAAATATCGATTCCCGAGAGAGGGCACGGCAGAGTAAAGATATCTTTTCCAAAAAAGACCGATGACGATACCGTAAATCCGTGAGGTTTTGGACAGATTATGCACGGCACGGTCAAGCGTAATTTTTTATCTTTTGTATAAACAATTATAAGTTCGCTTTCACCACATGTACACTTCAGCTTGAGCATATCGCCGGAAAGTGCGAACACCCCCACCATGCTGACAACTCCCATTCCGCAGACGGGACAGCGATAAGCGATTGTAGTCTGTTTTTGATTCAAAACCATATTTTTAAAAATTCCGTTTCGTTATTTTAGTAAAAAATTCTTCATATGAATATTATATCATTCAAACAGTATATGTGTCAATGATTATCACATTTATAAAAAAATATTTCGAAAAATGACGTAGAATGTTATTTTAATGTATGATATAATACAATTTTGAAAAACCTGAAAGCAAGAGGGCATTTTTTATTATGGCAGAATTTAACCGCATCACTTCAAAAATATATATAGGAGTGCGTGAGCTTATCGAATTTACCATGCGTGCGGGAGATATTGATTTGAGATTAGGCGGATTTATTGGGAGCGCTGATTATTACAATGCGGCACGTGAGGGAAGTTTGATGCATGAGATACTTCAGCGTAAAGCAGTAAAAAACGTATCCGCTGAGGGTCAGTATACTGCGGAAGTTGATTTAAGTATTGACGTTGGAGATTTTTCGATATCGGGACGCGCCGACGGTGTGATTTTTGAAAACGGCTTTTATACAATAGAAGAGATAAAAACTACCGGCAGTCCGCTTTTTTACGTTCATGAAAACGATAACCCAATGCACTGGGCTCAGGCGATTTTTTATGCGTATATGTTTTCCGTTATGAACGGACTTGATGGAATTGATATAAAACTCACATACGCAGAACGTAAAACCGGTGAAACCGTATCATATACACGTTCATATGATAGAGATGAGCTTGAAAAATTTGTGTTTACTATATTAGAACGATACAGGATATTCGCGGATTTTGTACGTGAACGCGGCACTGTCGGAATTGACGCGCTAAGAAAAATGAGATTTCCGTTTTGCGATGTACGAGGCGGTCAGCGTGATTTTGTTCTTGAAGCATTCCGCACAATTAAAAATAAAAAAAGGTTGCTTGTGACTGCGCCTACCGGAATAGGAAAAACAATGGCGTCGCTATATCCCGCGGTAAAAACAATGGGCGAGGGCATGACCTCAAAAATTTTCATGCTCACAGCGAAAACCGTAACCGGAATTGCCGCGCTTGACGCCGCCAAAATTTTATCCGCTCAGGCTCCGCTTTTAAAATGTATAATGATTGTATCACGTGAACGCTCATGCCCTTTTTATTCAGGAAATGATGGCCAGTACCGCATTTCTCAAAAATGTAATCCTGCTGACTGTATTCGTGCTGACGGTCACTATAATCGTGTAAATGAGGCGATAGCGGAACTACTAATGTCATATAACATCTATACACGTGAGGTAATTTGCGAAACTGCCGCAAAATATCAGCTCTGCCCATATGAGCTTTCGCTTGATTTGTCCGAATGGTGCGATATAGTTATTGCCGATTACAACTATCTTTTTGACCCGAAAGTAAAATTAAAGCGGTATTTCGATAGCTCCGCCGTGAACGGTGAAAATTACGTTTTTTTAATAGACGAAGCGCATAATCTTCCCGACCGCGCGCGTGAAATGTACTCAACCTCTATAAAAAAGTCCTCATTTGATGAGCTTGCCGCAATGTCAAAATCTGAGATACCTCGTATTCATAATGCCGCAGAGGAAATTTCTGAAAAATTAGCCTCATTGATTGAATTATGCGGCGATGACATTACACACGATGCTGAAGGCAATCCGTGCGGCTTTTATATGAATAATCAAATTCCGGCGGGGCTGTGCGATGTCTTTGAAAAATTTATCGATGACTGCGACGATTATTTTAAAAACGGCGAAAATACCGCGGATATTTCGGAATATTATTATATGGCGCGTGAATTTATCGATACCGCCGCGCGATTTGACCGCAGATTTACATTGTATATCGAATTTAACGGAGATGAGGTCATGTGCCGTCTGCTTTGCCTTGACCCGTCACATCTGCTCGATTCGTCAATGAAATTAGGGCGCGCGTCTATTCTTTTTTCGGCAACGCTCACCCCAATCGATTATTTCCGTGATATACTCGGCTGTGAAAAATCCGGCACTGTGCTTGAACTTCCCTCGCCTTATCACCGAGAAAATTTGTGTATCGCTGCTTTTGATAAAATTAGCACCCGTTACGCCGACCGCGAAAGTACCGCTTATGATATTGCCGATATAATATATGCCGCGGCAGAGCCTAAATCGGGAAATTATATCGTGTATTTCCCGTCATATAAATATATGATGAGTGTTGCGTCATGCTTCCACGAAATGTATCCGAATATACGTCTTAATATTCAAAAGCCGTCGATGAGTGAAAAGTCAAAGGAAAGTTTTCTCGCGGCATTCAATAAAATCTCAGACCGCCGCACGATGATAGGTTTTTGTGTGTTGGGGGGCAGTTTTTCTGAGGGTATCGATTTAATAGGAGAAAAACTTATTGGCGCAATTATTGTAGGCGTTGGACTTTCAGCGATAAACACAGAAACTAACATCATACGTGATTATTATGAATCAACCCGGGAAAATGGTTTTGAATACGCATACGTTTACCCGGGAATGAACCGTGTTCTTCAAGCCGCCGGACGTGTAATCAGAAGCGAGGACGACCGAGGTATAATCGTATTGGTTGATGACCGCTTTTCTCTGCCGGTTTACCGTGATTTATTTCCCGAACACTGGAGCCATTTAAAATATGTGGGCAATAAAAAATCTCTGCAAAAATTAATACGCGATTTTTGGAAATAATATACACTAATTTCTCAAAATTAGTCAAAAAATTATTGCATATTAATATGAAAATAATGAAGTAAATCACAATATCATATTGATTTAACGATACGGGAGGCAGTCAATGAATAGAATAATTCACAAAACATCTAACGTTATCCGAAATTTATTTTTTTTTCTTATCGCTGTTCTGTTTACAATGATTTTATTAGTTTCATGCGGTTCCACTGATATAAGTTTAAAATTTTCCGATGAAATTGATATCAAGGAAAGTATACCGCTTCTCATGGAAAACGGCATTCTTATTTGCAGCAAGGAGATTGACATTTCAGACGGTGAAGCCGATACGATAGACATTGAATATTTTGCCGTGGATATAAACAGCGGCGAGTGGCGTTCTATTGGAACTCTCGTTAACGCCAGAACATCAAGCGGTGATGTTTTGCTTGCTCCCGACGGAAATGTTTATTTGACATATCAGACAGCGGGCAATCCAGTGACACTTTATAAGCTGAATCTTGAGAGCGGAGGAATCGTTTCGGTTTATGAGGGAAGCTCAGCTCTGCCGTTTCAGTTTCTTTCCGTACTTGACGAAAACAATCTTGTGATATTTCAACCCGACAGAGTGAATGACAGTCACATATATCGAGTAATTGTATATAATCTTTTAAC
>CALWTV010000299.1 GCA_944384555.1 uncultured Clostridia bacterium
TTAGGAATCATTTCGGCAAGCAATTCGGCACGTTCACGGTCAGATTCAATTATTTTAACTTGAATTCCGAGAGATATAAGCATTTTTGCGAGGAAAAATGCAATTTTGCCTCCGCCTATAATCATTACACTACGTATTCTTTTTTCGGCTATTCCAAGCTTTTTGAATAAAGTGACAAGTTCTGTATGGGGGGCGGTAATGTGGATTATATCATCGGTATCGATAATAAAATCTCCCGAAGGGATGATGACTTCATCACCTCGTCTGACTGCGCATACAAGAATATTTACGCCATATAAATTTCCGAGTTCACTTAATTTACGCTCGCAGAGAGGGTGACCTTTATCAATTTTTATTTCCACTAAATCTACTCTGCCTTTTGCAAATCGGTCAACTTTGATAGCCGCAGGGAATTGAATTATTCTGCGTATCTCATGTGCGGCATCGAATTCTGGATTTACTGCCATTGAGAGTCCGAATTCCTTGCGCATAAATACAATTTGTTCTGAATATTCAGGATTTCGTACACGCGCTATTGTATGTTTTGTACCGAGTTTGCGGGCTACCATACAGCACATTATATTGAGTTCATCTTGAGCGGTTACTGCAATTAACAAATCAGCATTTTCTGCGCCGGCTTCGATTTGAACGGAATTGCTTGCACCATTTCCGACTATGCCCATTACATCGTATTTGTTTACAACATCATCGATAATCTGTGCGTCAGTATCTACTACTACAACATCATTTCCTTCTTTTGAAATGTAAGAAGTGAGCAAATCTCCGACTTTGCCGCAGCCCACTATAATTATTTGCATAAAAATCCTCCATATATTACATAAATATACTTATAAAAATTATATTTCCATTTATAAAACTATTTCATAGAAGTATTTTAATATATTCTTAATGATTTTGCAAGTGATAGACGTATTATTTTTTGTTCTTTGAAACTTTATTTCAAAATAAAAAAGAAGATATATTAAATATCCCCTTTTTTATATTATAAAGTAATATTTTTGAAATATCGAAATGGTTAATTATTTTATTAAAACTGCTTCTCCCGCACTAAGAATGATATTATTTGTATTTAAGCTTTCAAAAATGCCGTTTTTCATTATAGTAAGTGGTTCTTCTGAAATTAAAGTAAACGACTGTTCACAGATATAATCACGGTTTACGAGATAGAAACTGCCATCGTCAAAGCAGCCTATTACACCACATTCTCCAGAAATTGATTTTATTTTTCCAAATCCATTGAACTTAACAGAATTTTCTTCGGGATTTCCTATGTGGAATACTGCGCTTGATTTTTTATCAAAGAGATATTCGCCGATAGGTTTTACAGTACGGTTAATTTCTTGTACATCATAATAATGCTGAGTTTTGTTTCCAGTGGTATCGCACATTGCGTTTGTCCACTGCCAAAATTCGTCATGAGCAGGTTCCCAGTATGTAAAATATGATATTCTGCGCATACCGTAAGCCAAACACATATTTATTTCCCAAAACAGCTCGCCGCGTGTGAGATTGCGGTACGGTCCATGCTCGGTAAGCAAAACGATAAGCATTGAATCAATATCGTATTTAAGAGAAACTTTACGGATATCCTCGATATTTTCAAAAAATCCGCCGCGGTCATCGATATTTTCTGCAGACAGTCGTATAAGACGTTCGCGTTCATCAATATCTGCGGAATTTATGGATTTGCGGTTTTCACGTCCGAGAAAATGATAATGGTCGTAGCTTATGAAATGAGGGCGTACAATGTTTACGAAAGCTTCAAGGTGAGATATGTAATCGGGGTTGCCGAGCTGTTCAGAAGAAGCGTAATTGGGAAAAAGATTTATTACTGTTTCACAGTTTGGGGAATATCTGCGGAAAGCATTAACTATTGAAGCGAGAATTGGAAATTTTGATGAATTAGGTTCATCTACGATATCCCAGCCGATGATGTTTTTAAATTCTGCATAATCGTTTACAATTTCACGGATACATTGGTCGACTTCTGAGATATTTTCGGTTTCGTACAGTTTAGCAATACGTCTGTCATTTACAACCGCTTTGAGTCCGTATTTTGCGAGTACGGGCAGTGCGCGTTTGTTTGTCTCAGTATCGCTTCCGAGAGGGACAAGGGTAATTCCTGCGGCGGCGATATCGGCTATTACATCGGGTCGGTCAATGTATTCCGAAAATGGTCCATGAAAGTAGGTTATTTCAAAATTTTTCATTTGAGTAAATCTCCTTATATAATATTTTCATTAATTTTTATAGCTAAAATTATAATATATTACCATTGAAAGTGCTGTTCTACTTTATATACAGTGTCTTCTACTGTGCTATATTCATTTCTTTCAATCCAAAAGTAATGGCTGCTCTTAATTTTGTTATATTTTTCTGTATTAATATTCCTTAAAGTTATATTACAAGTCAATTTTGCATTTTCAACATTTGTACTGCTGTTGATAAATTTACTAAAATCTTGATGATCTTTACGATTACAATAATCTTCAACAAGATTCATAGGATTTTTTATTAGAAATGCGACTCTTGATGTGTCTGTTAACCTATTTGCTTCTTCTACAGTCAAATGACAATCACATAATACTATTTGATTTTGTGAAAGTCTAATCAAATCTAACAATACAAAATCTAATTGTTCTCTTGTGTTATCAATTAACCATTTAGAATATTCATCAACTGAACGTCCGAAAAATTCATCTGCATTTTTAAATTTCCTGTTCATTGAAGGTTGAAATTTTGAATCAGATATTTTTTGATGTATCGGAAATTGCTCATCAATATCATAAACAACAAAATTATGTTTTTTTGCTAAAATTCTTGAAACAGTCGTTTTTCCTCCACATGGCGTACCAGTTATAAAATATACATTTTTTAAATACTCTTTAAGCACATTATCCTGAAATATCATTTTAGCACTCCTTTATTAAATGGCTTTAAGTAATTGGTCATGCATAAAACTATTTAAAATCGCCTTATCAACTAGATATTTCTTATTCGTAAGAATGTCACCATTTTAAATCACCTCGGAAATCAAGATTTATAAATGTTTTAGTGTATTGCAATTTGTTGAAAATTCAATATTTTAAAAAATTTATATTATTTAATATTTTTTAGTACTATATAAAATCAAATACTATTTTTATATTAAAAATTAAAAAATTTAGTTTTCACGATAAATAAAATGCTGAACTCCTTTATTAATATTTTCAATCAAATTTACTGCGTTTGTAGGGTATACTTCGATATTTTTTAAATCTTCAATTGGAATCCAGTAAAATTCAAGCTCAAAATCACGTCCTTCAAGCTGTTCACAGCCGGAGAATTTGCTTTCGGTGTTTATTTTCTGATTTTTTGGCGATACAGCATAGTAAAGACAGATTTGGTGGCAAGGTTTATTTCCCCAGTCAAAGAAAATTTCTCCTACCCACTTTAATTCATTTACATCAATATCTATGCCGGTTTCTTCTTTAAATTCACGGATAAGAGTTTCCTCATTTGTTTCACCGAGTGATACATGACCGCCGGGAAGAGCGTATCCGTTATCGTTTGAAGGCTTTTGAAGCAATATTTTTTCATTTATTATACAAATTCCTGCGACTCTGTACGAAAATATATAATCATCAGTTTTAAATAAAATATCAGTCATTTTTATATCCTCAATAAATTTATTTTATCTTTTTCGATTGATTATTTAATTAAAGTCATGCTATAATACTTAAAAAACAAAGAATAGGTAAATATTAATGAAACACGTAGATATATATACAGACGGTTCCTGCAAACAAAATCCCGGACCGGGAGGTTGGTGCGCAATTCTTGTATTTAAAGGAAATGAGAAAATCATATCCGGTGGAGAAGCGAATACCACAAATAATAGAATGGAGCTTACCGCAGTTATAGAATCCCTCTCTTTATTAAAGGAAAAATGCGAAGTGCTTATTACTACTGATTCAAAATATGTGTGTGATTCTGTTACTAAGGGTTGGGCGAAATCATGGCGGAAAAACAACTGGAAGAAATCGGATAAATCACCGGCGCTCAATCCGGATTTGTGGGAAAAATTATTAAGTCTGCTTGAAACGCATGAAGTTAGTTTTAACTGGGTAAAAGGGCATAACGGTCATGAATATAACGAAAGATGTGATGAAACCGCTCAAAAAGAAGCTGATAAATACAGATAACGGAATAATTTCAGAGGTGAAAATTTTATGAAACCTACACCGCACTTTTACTTAATGGCTTTGATTATATATCTTGCTTTGATATCAATAATATCGGTGTCAGTAACCTGTTATGATAAATGGGCGTCTAAAAAAAATCCCCGTCACAGAATACGTGAAAATACACTGATTATGCTGAGTGCGCTCGGCGGTTCAGTTGCGATGTATGCCGCAATGCAGATTATACGACACAAGACCAAGCATATAAAATTCACGCTGGGCATACCGATAATAATAATTCTTCAAATGGTGGCGGTATTTTATGTAGTAAAATACATATATCCTATGTTTTAAAGCACAGATAAAAATATTTTTTCCCTGTATTCAGTAGGGGTACAGTTCATTATTTCGAGAAATTTTCGATTAAAATAGCTTGCGCTTTGAAATCCGCACATTCCAGATATGCTTATAATTTTCATGTTTTTATCGGCAAGCAGAGGTAGACTTTTCATAATGCGGAATTTGTTAATGTATTGAAATGGTTGTATAAGCATAACCTTCTTAAAAATTCGTGAGTAGTTTTCACGGCTCATGTAAACATTAGCGGCGAGTTCATCAAGGGATAAATTTTTATTGTAGTTTGAGTGAATGTAGTCAAGGGATTTTTTTATAATCTCACGGTTTTTTAAATCTACATGATTTTCAGTTGTTACACTTTCTGAATTTTTTACACACTCATACCATATTTGGAGAATAAGGAGCTTTACAAGAATTTCGTTTCCATTGCCTGAGATCAGCTTGAGCTTAGCAGGATCGCAGTCAGATTTTTTGTATACAGAAAAGATACTATTTATATATGATAATATTTTTTTATGCCATTCCTTGGTCCCGTCAAAAACAATGGGAAATATCAGATTTTTTTTGATAACTGGAGTTATATATTCATAGTCTATCAAATCTCCGGAAAATGAAGATAAAAAAGATTT
>CALWTV010000300.1 GCA_944384555.1 uncultured Clostridia bacterium
CTGCATTATTTGGAGGGATAGTATGAATAAAAACAGTGTATGCACACCTGTATCAATAGGGTGCGGCGACAAAATAAATAATATTACCTTTGACGGCTGCAATTATTACTGTACAATAAATTGCAAACACGAAATTATCAGACTTGATTCATGTTATAAAATTGAGCATAGATATTCGGTATGCCGTGAATATGACTGTATATGCTATGATTTCAGTGAGCATTGTTTTTGGGCGTCATCGAATGAATGTGCGGGGACGCTGTTCAGACTGGACTGCAAAATGAATGAAACGGAATCTTTTTCAATAAATCAATCGGATTTTTCTGAGAGTGACAAAAATACCACTGAAGAAAATACAGAATTTTTAATTACGGGAATCTCATGCAATTGCTGTAACAATACGCTTATTATTTCGTCAAACCGCAGAATTATCGAATTTGATATAAAATGTCATAAATCAAAACTGCTGTACTGCTCCAAAAAAGAATGTATTATTGATGTGCTGAAAATTGGAAACAATTATATAACAATTGCGATAAGAGGGCAGCAGTATTTTCTGGATCTATATGATGAATGTTTTAATCGGCGGCTTTCATGCTTTTGCTTTTACAGCAGAACAGTGCCTAAAACGCTGATATTCAACCCGTGCAAGTTAAATTCTGATAATGATAGTTGCGATAATGGATTTGTTCCTTATTTAGAGATATTCATATTAAAAAAATGCCAGTCTCCATGTATATGCAGTTATAATCTGCCGGACGAATTTTCAAAAATCGAGCCATGCGGCTGCAATAACCTTTGCAATGAGAACTGCTGCGATAAAATTCACGGAAACTGTAATCCGTGCATGGATGTAATTGAATCAATTGCCCTGATTGAAACCGCAATCGCTCATATTTTAAACGCAGAGGGCGAAAAAATCCAGAAAGTGCTTGCGGAAACCGATGATATCGATAAAATAGTCTGCGTAAATAATAATGTAAATAAAACAATTGTAAATGTCACTCAGCTTGAACAGGTGCTGTACTCAAAGCTGAATTTGATATGCGATTTTAACAACGGAAATTCATGTTGTGGGGAAGGACATTTGTGTTCAGATAATTAAGGGATAAAAATAAATATAAAAAGGGAGATACCGATATAAAAACCGAGTATCTTCCTTTATTTTACTTATTTGCTTTTTACAAATGCGGCGGTTGCTATGCCGATTGATGCGGCGGCTGTTATCACGATACCTACTATATGGAGAGGGGTAATTTCCGTTCCGGTATCCGCTTTTGACAAGTCGGAGCTTGAATTTTCGAGATAATATCCCTCGATTTCGACTTCTTCATCATCTTCTTCGGAAACGGCGTCGGTAATTTCCGCTTGGGTATCGGATTCAGCATAAATATTTGTTCCGCAAGATATCGCCAGTATAAGCAGTAAAGCCGCGGAGAGAATTTTAAAACGCATATTTTAACTAAACCTTATTTTTTATAAAGAGGATTTTCTGAAATAAAACTTATTTGACCTAAATCTTAAAAGAAAGAGTAACTTTCTGAAATAAAATTTAATTGACTTAATTTAGAAGAAAATTATTTCTTTTTGCGTGAGTAACCGAAAACAGCACCGACAGACGCAATAACAGCGGCAACAGCGGTTAAAACAGATGGGTCAGCAGTTTCGGGAGCGGTTGCGGTTTCTTCTGCGGCAGCTTCTTCAGCTACTGTTTCAGCTTCAGCTACGGTTTCTTCTGCGGCAGGAGCAGCAGTTTCTTCAACTACCGGCTCAGCAGGAGCAACATTGTCTCCCCAAAGCTCAAGCTCATATATACGGGTTGTAGTTCCGCCGCCCTGTTCGGGTTCTACTACAAGCAGACGGAAATATCTTGCCTCAACGGGTGAAGAAAGCTCATATGTATATTCCGCCTCAACGTTTCCGTATACATTGTCAACTTCTTTCCAAGTCTGATTGTCATCGGACGCTTCAAGAATCCATGCATATGTATCATACTGAGTTTGGCCAAGGTCACGAGAACCGATTGACGCGTTTTTGAGTACGTATTTGTCAATTTTGCAGACAGAACCGAGGTCAACGGTAGCAAAGTGATAGCATACGTCCCATAATTCATCGGACATTTCAGAATTATCAAGACCAGCGCACCATTTTGTATCAAGCGAACCGTCTATGAGCAGTGCGGCTGATTCGGATTCGTTGATGTAGCCGGAGGTTTCGATAACGGTACCGTTAAGGGCAACATTACGGTAACCGGTAGCAACTTTTTCGATATCGGAGCCGTAAATTTCAAATTCGGGAAGTCTTACAGTAAGGTCTTTTTCATCTTGAGCGGGATATTCAACAAGTATACGTACAAAACGTGTCTGATAAGTCTGGTCAAATTTTTTCTCATATTTTGCGGTGGTATTGTCAGTAACGGTATCTACATCAGTCCAAGTGAAAGCGTCGCCTGAAACCTGAACAGTCCAAGCTTTTGCGTCATATTCGGTTTTGCCCTTGTCAGCGCTTCCTTCAGACGCATTATAGAGAGTATAACCGGTTACATTTTTGAGCTCGCCTAAGTCAATTGTAGCGTAATGGGAATATACTATAAGGTCATCGGGAACGACAGAATCGTCGTATAACACTTCCCATTTTGTATCAAGTGAGCCGTCTATCAGCATAGCCGCCGGGTCAGCCGGTGTTTCTTCACCTTCTACTTCCTCTGGCTTGCTTGATGAATCATAGATTTTACCTTCTTTAGCAAGGTTTACATCTTCTGCATATACGCTTGAGCCTAAAGCCGCAAGCATGGAGAGTACTGCTATTACAGCAAAAAGCTTTCTCATAATTAAAATTTCCTTTCTTTTTTGTGAGATAAAAATTATATAGTTTTTATAAAATTTTAGGGTTTCATAATTAAAGTTTTAATTACAGAAAAACAATGTTACTCGATTGATTTTAAGTAATTATAGAGTGAATCATATACGCTGGGACCTATGGGATAACCGTTTTTGTCATTAATCCAAACGGGAGAGTTTCCGCCCATGCTGCGGACAAACTGTTCGTTTACTTCAAACACTACATAATCCACTGAAAGCAGCTTTTCCCATATCTCATCGCCCTTTAAGAAAGGATTGAGTGAGTCGCTTGGGAAACCATTATAATATATTCTTGTGAGTTTGCTTGAAATTTTGAACTGCGAGAAATAATGCGTAAAATCGTGCGCAAAACTTCCGCCCTGAACGAGTACTTTTACTTTATTTTTGCATTCGGGGTTTGAAACATAGGCATCGGGCCAGTAATAATATTCGTCAACCACCGATTCAGATTTTGAGATTGAGCTGAACACTGCGCCGTATATATCCTGTTCGGGATTTCCGAAACCGGGGGGAGATGAAGATTCAATAAGCTCATCTGCGGCGAGCATTTTAATTTCTTCTCCGGTCTGTTCAGTGTAAGACTCCAAAATTTTTACCATAGTTTCAAAAGCTGCGG
>CALWTV010000301.1 GCA_944384555.1 uncultured Clostridia bacterium
GAGTGTCGAGGATATTGATTTTAATATCTTTATATGTAACCGGAGCCACGGAAAGAGAAAGCGAGAAACCGCGCTTAACTTCTTCGGGATCATAGTCGCAAACGGTGTTGCCTTCGGTTGTTTTTCCTAAACGGTCGGTATTTTTGGTAATATAAAGCATGGCCTCGGCGAGAGAAGTCTTACCGCTGCCGCCATGCCCAAGTAAACATATATTACGAATGCTTTTTGTATTAACATTTGCCATTTTAGTTACATTGCTCCTTTATAATAAATTTTATAATTATTTATTTATAATTTTATTCGCTATCTTCTATATTATACACTAAGTTTTTGGTTTTTGCAATATATTTTTTATGTTTTTAGTCAAATTACCTGTAAAATTATCATCAATCTATTTGTGCATATCATACAAAACAGCCTCTTTTAATTTATTATAAAAGCATATAATGACAACGTATGTGCTATTTGTATATTTATATAGTTGTATTATTGTATAATTTGCCCTGCCATGTATTGCGTTCGTATAAAGTTTTATCTATATCGTTTAAAACACAGACTTTTTTTTGACTCCAAAGCGGGGCGACAAGTTCATTTTTAACACCGTCTCCGGTAAGCCTTCCGATAACAGTGTCTTCCGGCAAAATTTCGAGCTGACGGCAGACAATATCAACATATTCATTTTGTGTCAGCGGCGTATATTCACCATTAATATACATTTTTTCAAGCGCAGTTTCGCGGAGAACATGAAGCAGATGAATTTTTATTTGTTCGGGCTGTAATTGTGCGACTTTTTGTGCAGTTTCAATCATCATTTCATCATTTTCGCCGGGCAGTCCGTCTATCAAATGAACGCATATGTTAATATCGCCGCCGCTGTTTCTGAGCATACCGTACCCTTGTAAAAAATCGTCAAAGCTGTGGCAGCGGTTAATTTTTTCTGCCGTAGAGTCATGAGCTGTTTGAAGTCCAAGTTCAACACAGAGATATGTGCGCTTTGAAAGTCCGGCTAAATATTCAACTGTTTCAGATGAAAGGCAGTCAGCTCTTGTAGCTATATGAAGTCCCGCGGCACCGGGCAGTGATAACGCTTCCTCACATACTTTAATTATCCGGTCAATGTTCCCATAAGTATTTGTATGTGCTTGCAAATAAGGAATTCGTACAGCTCCCGCCCATTTATGATCCATGATTTCGCATACGTTATTGTACTGTTCTGAAATTGAGCGCAGGCAGTCAGTTCCTGTACCGGCGCTTCCTCCTGAGCAATAAATACAACCGCCGATACCTTTTGAACCGTCAATATTCGGACAGGTGAATCCGGCGTCAATCGGAATTTTTGCGCATTTTACGCCGAACCGATTTTTCATGAAATAATCGAAAGTGTAATATCGTTTGTTTGAGTCGGAATTTTTAAACGGATTGCGGCTTGCTTGATTAGATTTCATATTTTTTACCATTTTTCAATCGAATGCGAGCATAACTGCGCGGTCAACGGCAAGTTTCACGTATTCAGCCATAGTCATCGCATTTACTCCGACAACAAAATTACTGCATCTGTTTGAGGGTATGAGAATTTTCTGAGCATGACTGCTTCCAACTGCACATGCCATTTTAGGAGTAACTTCACCGAGTAGGGAATCTGCGATTACTGCGGCGATAGGGGCGATTATAATATCGGCATTAGCGGCACATACGACAACGGGATTTTCGCCGGTAGCACCGTTTTCAGCTCCGGCTTTGAGCATTGCGGCAGTAGCGGTCGAATTTGTTCCGACCGCAATAATTTCCGCATGAGGTATTCGTTCTTTTACCTCGGTTACGGCGAGAGCGCCCAGTTTGCCGCCCTGTCCGTCAATTATAAGTATTTTCATTACTTTAGAAATATACCTTTCTACAAAACTGTAAATTTTATTGTTCAGTCTTTTTTTTCATTATTTCTGAAAGAGACTTGCTATATGGCGGATAAGCTACACCGAGTTCGGTTATTATACCTGTTACCAATTCTGCGTCAGTCACATCAAAAGCGGGATTGTATACATTTACGCCAACGGGAGCCATACGCTTTACATAATGCATTTCGGTTACTTCATCGGGGTTGCGTTCTTCAATCGGGATATCATTTCCGCTTGCAGTTGCCATATCGATTGTGGAAGTGGGGGCGGCAACGTAAAACGGAATACCGTAATGTTTAGCGAGTATGGCTACTCCGGAAGTGCCGATTTTGTTGCATACATCACCGTTTGCGGCGATTCTGTCCGCACCTACGATAACCGCATTGATTTTGCCTTCTTTCATCGCGCGTGAAGCCATATTGTCGCACATTACAGTTACGTCAATGCCATCTTCAAAAAGTTCAAATGCAGTAAGTCTTGCACCTTGAAGAAGCGGTCTGGTTTCGTCTGAATACACTTTAAAGTTGTATCCTTTTTCACGTCCGAGATGAATGGGTGCGAGTGCAGTTCCATATTTTACAGTGGCAAGTTCGCCCGCGTTGCAGTGAGTCAGAATTCCATCGCCGTCTTTGAAAAGAGCGAGCCCATGTTCACCGATTGCGCGACTCATTTCAATATCATCTGTACGTATTTGTTCGGCTTTTTTGATAAGCGCCGCTTTTATTTCGGGAACAGTTTTATCAGAGTTGTTTTTTACAACCTCAGCCAT
This sequence comes from uncultured Clostridia bacterium, assembly GCA_944384555.1. Classification (GTDB taxonomy): domain Bacteria; phylum Bacillota; class Clostridia; order Oscillospirales; family CAG-272; genus CALWTV01. The sequence goes on from CALWTV010000301.1 coordinate 2,662, forward strand.
ACAGTCAAGCGCCCAGAATAAATTAACAGCAGTGGGACGTGAAGAAGCAAGGTAATTTTTGACTTTTGTAAATTCGGATAAGAATTCATCGTAATGATCATTTTGGCAGTTAAATTTATTCGCAATAACAGCGATTCCGATAGCCGCAGAATCTCCGATAGCGGGTGCACCTCTGACACGTAGGTTTTTGATAGCCTCATATACTTCCTCAGGCGTATCAAGCTCAAGCATTACAAGTTCATTCGGAATTTTTGTCTGGTCGATTATGAGAAGCGCGTCTTTGGTTTTATTAAAATCAACTGTGGTTACATCTTTGTAATTTGCTTTATATGAAATCATTTTAAAGCTCCTTTTTTATTGAATATTATAAAAATATGCAGTGAAAAAATTAATAAAAGAATAAAAAACAGACAAGGTATATAAGTAATTATACCTTGTCCGATTAAAAAAATCAACAATATTTAAGTTTTAATGCGCACAGTGCAAAAGATTAATATTTTCTGTGCTTTTTCCAAATATCAAGAACGAGCTGATATCTGTCAGCAGGCATTCCTTTGAACGGAACGTTGCTTGTGCAGAATATGTAACCGCCGCCCTCTTTGCCGTATTTTAAGCAGTATTCAGCACTTGCGATAACTTCTTCTTCGGTTCCGGTCTGAATAGCAGCACAATGAACGTTTCCGCATAAGCATACTTTATCGCCGACAAGACGTTTTACTTCACGGATATCAACGCCTGCCATCGGGTCGATTGAGTGAAGTGCGTGAGGTTTGCAGGAAACGAGCTGGTCAAGAATCGGCATTATGTTTCCGTCAGTGTGCTTTATTGTGTAAAGTCCTTCAGCGCGCGCACCTTCAATAATCTGAGCGAGATAAGGAGTTATAAATTCCGCGAACATATCGGGAGAGAGGAACGGACCGGAGTTATAGCAGTAATCGCTGCAAAGGAGCATAACATCAATTCCGGCTTCTTTCTGACGCTTGTTGTGTTCGATAGCCCAATCAGCACTGCGCTGAGCCTGTTCTTTTACTGCGTCAGGGTCATC
>CALWTV010000302.1 GCA_944384555.1 uncultured Clostridia bacterium
CTAACAGTATAAGTGATTCTTTTTGCGGAATTTTGCGGAAAGATGTACTGCGTATTGTGAAGAGTTCGCGTGACGCGTTCTGCGGAAGTGTATGCGCGTATAATATCAAACGCCGTGTTGACGTAGAATATATGTCGCTGACACGTTCTCATGAATTTAGAGAAAAAATCACTGATATTGTAAAATACAGCGAAAATAAAATCCGTGCTGGACTTAAGATAAAATCAAGGCTAAGCGGAGTTAACCTGCCTGAAGCTGAAAAAAATTTACTTGACGAATATTTTGAGAAAGCGTTTCCGAGCGGCAGACGCAGGACTAATAAAGTTAATAAAAAAGATGATGTTCTCGATTATGAAAAATACTACGATGCGCCGAAATCAATGCTGACTGCTGAAGCCGCCGAGGAAATCGAGCGCCGTTCATGGAATACAACAGAAATTCTTGTAAATGCCTTTGATGAGAATGAAAATTCCAATGGCGAAGAAAAGTTGCTTTTCCCAAATGAAGCTGATACAGATATTGATACCGACGAAGAAATAATTGTTGAGGGCGAGATAAGAATGGACGATATTCCGGCAGAAGCTGAAACTACACCGTCATCACCGTATCAGAAATTTTATAATTCGCTTTCCGAGATTAATAAAGGCGCATTAAAAGCGGCGCTTGAAGATGGTTTTAAGTTCAAGGATTACTGCCGCTTGAACGGATTATTTGCGGATACCGTTGCCGCAGAGATAAATGATACAGCGTTTTCTGAAACAGACGATATTATTTTAGAGGACACTGGCGCGGGATATGAGATAATTTCCGATTACCGTACCCAAATAGAAGAAGTTGTGGACTAATTTTCAAAAAAATTGCGTTAAAGGGGATATACAAAAGATGAATGAACAGGCAAATAAGTATAACACAGACAATATACCCAAGCGTATATTATCATCACTGCTTGCGTCAGTTGCCGCCGGAGTAGTGCCACGTTCAGGCGCACCGTATATCGCAATCGGGCGTGAGGACGAAATAACGGCACTGCTGTCCGACCTTGAGCAGATAAATGAAGGCGGCGGAGCGATGCGTTTTTTAGTAGGACGCTACGGAAGCGGCAAGAGTTTTTTAATTCAGCTTGTGAGAGGGTTTGCGCTTGAACGTGGATTTATTACCGCTGACGCAGATTTATCACCCGAACGCAGACTTTGCGGCGGAAATGGAACTGGAATTGCAACTTATCGTGAACTTATCAAAAATCTTGCGTGCAAATCCTCGCCCGACGGTGGAGCTCTACCTATAATAATTACCCGCTGGCTCTCTGGACTTCAGTCAGAAATTGCCGCAGACGGAATTTCACCAGATTCCCCTGAATTTGAAAAGCGGCTGTCAGGCGCGATTTTTTCCGTTGCGCGTGAGCTCGAATCGCAGGTGGGCGGTTTTGATTTCGCAATGACGCTTGTAGAATACTATAAAGCCTGCCGCAGTGAAGATGAATCGGTAAAAAGTGCGTGTCTGCGCTGGCTCAGAGGTGAATATCCGAATAAAACCGAGGCAAGACGCGCTATGGGAATTTCTGTCGGCAGTATAATTGATGATGAAAATTGGTATGACTACATAAAATTAATGGCGTCATTCGTGAGAAAAATCGGTTATCGCGGACTGGTAGTTTTTATTGATGAATGTGTCAACTTATATAAAATCCCAAACCGCATATCACGTGAAAACAATTACGAAAAAATTCTCGCAATGTTCAATGACACACTTCAAGGACGTGCGGAAGGGCTTATGCTCGTACTCGGTGGAACTCCTCAGTTTCTTGAGGATAGCCGGAGGGGACTTTTCAGCTATGAGGCACTTCGGTCACGCTTATGTGACGGACGGTTTGATACCGGCGAGTACCGAAACCTGCTTTCTCCCGTGATACGTCTGCGCCGATTGTCAGATGATGAGTTACTCGCTCTTGTAGTGAGACTTACAAAGCTTCATGGCATGTATTACGGCTGGCAGCCGAGAGTTACAGGTGAAGATGAAGTTTCATTTATAAAGGGTTGTCTTGAGCGTGCCGGAGCAAATTCCATGATAACGCCGCGTGAAATTATCAGGGATTATATGACGATACTTAACATTTTGTATCAGAATAATGACGCAGATTTCAAATCCGTATCGGGCGGACTGCCGCCGATTGAGCCGTCAAAGGAAAGCGAAACAGATTTGGCTCAGGTATCTGATGATACCCATTATTCTGAAAAATCGCCGGACGAATTTAATATAGACGATATCGATATATAAATTTATGGAGGGAAAAACGCATGAGCATAAGCGCCGCAGATGTATTTGAGTCATATTCGCCGTTTATACGTGAATTTATTTATTCGCGCGGTTGGGATAAGCTCCACGAGGTTCAGATAACCGCCGCGGATATCATTTTCAATACCGATGATAATCTTTTGATTCCCTCTTCCACTGCGTCGGGCAAAACAGAAGCGGCATTTTTCCCGATTTTGTCGCAGATGTATGACGATATGCCGCTTTCCGTAGGTGTCTTGTATATTGCGCCGCTGAAAAGTTTGATAAATGACCAGTTCAAACGCATTGACGAATTAACCGATATGACAGGAATTCCCGTGTATCATTGGCATGGTGATGTGGCGCAGTCGCATAAAACCAAAATGTTAAAAGAGCCGAGAGGGGTTTTGCAAATCACTCCAGAATCACTCGAAAGTATGCTAATGAATCGCTCAAATGACATTATCCGGATATTCGGGGATTTACGCTTTGTGGTGATAGATGAAATTCATACGCTCACCGGAACTGACCGCGGAAATCAGATTATATGCCAGCTTGCGAGAATCGCGCGTCTGATAGGGCATACACCACGCAGAATTGGGCTTTCCGCGACAATCGGTGATACTCAGACTGCCGCAGATTGGCTTGGAGCCGGAAGCGGACGAAATACATTCGTTCCCGCACTGCCGAAACAGAAAATCAAATGGCGTCTTGGAATGGAGCATTTTTATATTCAGAATGACGATTTGAATCAGTCAAGCGATATATACACAAATGACGCAAAAGATGATTTTGAGGAGCCAGTAACCGCGGAAATTGACCCGGGGTATGAATATGTTTACGACTGCGCAAAAAATAAAAAATCCCTCGTTTTTTCAAACAGCAGGGAAGAAACCGAATATATTACGGCAACTCTGCGCCAAATCGCCGCAAATCGGGGGGAACCAGATGTATTTTTAATTCATCACGGAAATTTGTCCGCCTCAATCCGAGAAGAAGCCGAGATGAAAATGAAAGATGACGAGATTTTCGCTGTCACCTGCGCTACGGTCACAATGGAGCTTGGAATTGATATCGGTAAACTTGAGCGAGTAATTCAGCTCTCATCTCCGAACTCGGTATCTTCATTTTTACAGAGATTAGGACG
>CALWTV010000303.1 GCA_944384555.1 uncultured Clostridia bacterium
TATTTATTATAAAAGACTAGGTATTTTCGAATCAGCCTGTTTCGGTTCGATGTCTTTTCTTCGTACTTGTACTGCTTTTTGTAAAACATCTTGGCCAGATAAGAGATGTGTTGTTCGTTTATCTTAACTGATAGAGAAGGAAAATCTAGTGGCTGATAATATTTATGTGACTAAATCTTTTCTTCCTCCAATAAAGGAATATGAAGAATATCTCAAACAAATTTTTGACAATTGCATTCTGACCAATCAGGGAAAACTGCTGATGCAGTTGGAAAAGAAAATTACGTCTTTTTTAAATGTAGAAAATTTTCAATATGTTACTAATGGAACTTTGGCGCTGCAATTGGCCCTTGACAGTCTGAATATTAAAAATGGGGAAATCATTACGACACCGTTTACATATGTTGCAACGACAACATCTATTTTGTGGGAAAGATGTGAACCTGTTTTTGTGGATATTGAGCCGGATAATTTTACTTTGGATCCTGCTAAAATTGAAAAAGCAATTACGCCGCGCACAAAGGCAATTCTTCCTGTTCATGTTTTTGGATATGCCTGTGATGTAGAGACTATTCAGAAAATTGCCGATAAGCATGAGCTGAAGGTTATTTACGATGGGGCTCATGCTTTTGCCGCCCGTTACAAAGGGCGTTCTTTGCTGGATTTTGGCGACATAACAACATGCTCATTTCATGCAACCAAACTTTTTCATACGGTTGAAGGCGGCGGTTGTGTGGTCAAAAATGATATTGTGAATTACAGGTTAAATTTAGCCAAGTGTTTCGGACATGATAATGATGCTTATTTTCAGATTGGAATCAACGCAAAACAGTCTGAATTTCATGCGGCTATGGGACTGGCCAATTTCGGTCATTTGGAAGAAATTTTGGAAAAGCGCAGAATTGTAAGTGAAACGTATGACAGTTTGTTAAATGATGCGGTCGGCCGTCCTAAAAAACAAAATGGTCTGGAATATAACTATGCTTATTATCCGGTTGTTTTCAAAAGTGAGGAGGAACTTTTATCCGTATTTGAGGCGTTAAATGCGGAAGGTATTTTTCCTCGCCGTTATTTTTATCCGTCATTGAATAAACTTTCTTATGTTAAGGGCGATTTTTCTTGTCCGATTTCCGAGGATATAGCCAGCAGGATAGCGTGTCTGCCTTTGTATCCGGATTTGGCGCTGCATGATGTTGAACGGATTTGTTTGATTATCAGAAATGTTATAGGAAAAAGAGCTTTTAATTACAGTGTCTCTTTAAAATCAGTTTAGGTAATTTTTGTATGTTGTTTGGAATTGGTTGCGATATAGAGGAAATTTCAAGATTCAATAAGCTTGTTGCAATGGATGAGTTTGTTGATTTGGTTTTTCTGCCTTTGGAAAAGGAATATTGCAGAAATAAACAAGTTCCCGAACAGCATTTTGCCGTTCGATTTTGCGGAAAAGAGGCTGTTATTAAGGCTTTGGCGAGTGTTAATATCGGAAAGGTCGATTTTCTTGATATTGAAATTATCAATGACGGAAAGGGTGTTCCCCGTGTCAGAATATCAAAAAACATCAGACAAAATATTGATATAAAACTCAGTCTGTCCCACAGCAGGAACTCTGCGTTGGCTCAGGCGTTAGTGATTATTAATTAAGGAGGCGGCTTTTGCTTAAATCAATTATAAAAAATGTAAAAATCAAGGGAATTTCGGTTGTTGTTCCGTCAAAAGAGCTTTGTCTGACCGATGATAAATCCCTTTATGGAGGGGATGAAAAACAGCTGAAGAGAGTAATGCGCTCTTCGGGGTTTAATAAGCGGCGTGTCGCGGATGAGAATGTAACGGCTTCAGATTTATGTGTAAAAGCAGCGGAGAATATATTTGCCGATATGAACTTTGACCGCAAAAACATTGATGCCGTTGTCTTTGTAACACAGACGCCTGATTATCATATGCCGGCAACGGCGTGTGTTATTCAGCACCGTTTAGGACTGAAAGAAAGCACGGCTGCTTTCGATGTCAATCAGGGATGTGCCGGATATGCTTACGGGGTATGGATAGCTTCCATGCTTGCAAACAGCGGCTGCCGGTATGTCTTGTTGTTGGTGGGAGATACTTCCAGCAAGTATACCGATATGTTTCGGGAGCATCAGTCTGCTCCGATTTTTGGAGATGCCGGAAGCGCAACGCTGTTTGAGTTTGATGAAAAAGCAGCGCCTATGTATTTCGATATCGGTACTGACGGCAGCAATTATGAAGTGATTATGGCGCGCAACGGCGGTTTTAGAAATCCGCCGAAAAAAGATATGTTTTATGAAGACGGCACATTTAAGTACGAAGCCAGAATGGATGGGCTGAAGGTTATGGAATTTACCTTGTCAAAAGTGCCGGGATCAATAAAAGATGTCTTGGAAAGAGCAGGCATTACAAAAGATGATATTGATTTTTTTGTGATGCATCAGGCAAATAAGTTTATTTTGGAAAACATAGCTTTGGAAGCAGATATTCCATTGGATAAAATGCCTATGGAAACAATTTCAAAATATGGAAATCAAAGTTGTACTTCTATTCCGGGGGCAATATGCGATGCGTTGGAGGAAGAGGTGCAAAAACGTCCGCTGAAGCTTTGCATCAGCGGTTTTGGCATAGGGCTGTCCTGGGTTAGTGCCGTTTTGGATATTGACCGGATCTATTGTTCCGGTATCAGAAATTTTGATTAAAGGAGAGTAAAATGAAGAAAGAAGAATTTTTTTTTATTTTTATAGATGACGTTCAGATTGAAGAAGATGTGAATGAACATACTGATTTGTCTAGTCTTGATGTGTGGGATTTTTTTGTGTCGGTTACTGTTTTG
>CALWTV010000304.1 GCA_944384555.1 uncultured Clostridia bacterium
CGTAACACTTGTGAAACAATCAATAAGAGTAGTAAAAGTAATTTCTTGCTATATAGACTCTGAATCTACAAACAGAAATATTGCGGGGTGAGCGGTATCCGTGAATTTGATATCGAATATATCGTTATGCATTCTCACTCGCCGTATAATAAAATTAATAATTGTAGAAGATTGAATCCGAGTAACTCTGCGGCAACATACCGCACTGTTATTTCGGATTTTTTATTATATTTTGTGTGTATCGGGGTGCTTTAAAATGTATTCCAAACTTAAACTTTATGGTTTCAACAACCTTACAAAATCGCTCAGCTTCAATATTTACGATGTCTGCTACGCCCGCGGCGAGCGTCAGCAGCATGATTATATAGCGTATATAGACGAACAGTACAATTCCGAACGCCTTACCAATATACTGTACAAGCTCACTGAAATGATAGGAGCTCATGTTTTAAATGTGTCAAAGCAGGACTATGAGCCGCAGGGCGCAAGCGTCACCTTTCTTATCGCAGAAGAAAGCATGATTCCCGCAGGAGGCGATACCGTTGTCGCACATCTCGACAAAAGTCATGTAACGGTTCACACCTATCCCGAATATCACCCCGAAACGTGCATTGCCACATTCCGAGTGGATATAGATGTTGCTACATGCGGTACGGTAACGCCGCTCTCAACACTCGATTACCTTATCGGCAGCTTTGACAGCGACATTATTACAATGGATTACCGTGTACGCGGCTTTACTCGTGACGTTGACGGAAAAAAAGTATTTATCGACCATGCGATTACCTCAATTCAAGACTATATCGCCGATGAAACACTGTTAAAATATGACGCAATCGATATAAACGTATATCAGGCAAATCAGTTCCACACCAAAATGCTGATAAAGGAAGTGGATTTGCAGAATTATCTGTTTAACACAGATGTATACGAGCTTCCTCCGAAAACCAGACTTGAAATTAACAAAAGTCTGCGTCAGGAGATGATTGAGATTTTCTCAGGCACAAACGTTTTTGATACAAAGGATTCTTTATAATCCGATAAAAGAATTTTTAATAAAAAGAGTCTATGGGATTTTTTAAATTATTTTAAAAAAATATGGGCAGGAGAATTTAAAACGAAATGAATTACAAATTAAATCAGCAGAAAATGCCGATTCTCGAAAGCCTTGAGCGGTTCAAGCGTATGCGCGTTGTTCCCTTTGACGTTCCCGGGCATAAGCGCGGCAGAGGCAATAAAGAGCTCACAGGATTTCTCGGAGAAAAATGCCTTACCGTTGACGTTAATTCCATGAAACCGCTGGACAATCTATGCCACCCGGTTTCGGTGATAAAGGAGGCGGAGGAACTCGCGGCTGACGCTTTCGGAGCAGCACATGCCTTTTTCATGGTAGGCGGCACGACAAGCGCGGTTCAGGCAATGGTACTTTCAGCGTGTAAGCGCGGCGATGAAATAATTCTGCCCCGAAACGTTCACCGGAGCGTAATCAACGCACTCGTTTTAGTAGGAGCCGTTCCGGTTTATATAAATCCGCAGATGAATCACGAACTCGGAATCGCCCTCGGTATGGCAATATCCGATGTAGAGGAGGCAGTAAAATCTCACCCGAATGCAAAAGCTATACTTGTCAACAACCCCACATACTACGGCATATGCTCAAATCTTGCCGCTATCGTAAAACTGGCGCATGAACACGGAATGCTTGCACTGGCTGACGAGGCTCACGGAACGCATTTCTATTTCGGTGAAGATATGCCCCTTGCGGCTATGGCGGCGGGAGCAGATATGGCGTCTGTAAGTATGCACAAATCGGGCGGTTCGCTGACGCAAAGCTCATTTCTGCTGTGCGGAGAAGGAGTTAATCCCGGATATGTCCGTCAGATTATAAATCTCACGCAGACCACAAGCGGCTCTTATCTTTTGCTTTCAAGCCTTGACATAAGCCGAAAAAATTTAGCAGTACACGGCAAGGAGATTTTTGAGCGCGTAAAATATCTCTCACAATACGCACGTGAAGAAATAAACGAAATTGGCGATTATTATGCCTATTCAAAAGAATTGATTAACGGAGATACCATATTCGATTTCGATACCACAAAATTGTCCGTAAATACACTTGGAATCGGACTTGCCGGCATTGAGGTATACGATATTTTACGTGATGACTACGATATTCAAATCGAATTCGGCGATATCGGAAATATTTTGGCGTATGTATCGGTAGGCGACAGAGAAGCGGATATTGAACGCCTTGTCGGAGCGCTCGGAGAAATCCGCCGCCGCTATAAACGCGGAAAAGGCGGGCTTATGAGCCATGAATATATAAGTCCTGAAGTCGCATGTTCACCGCAGGACGCATTCTATTCGGAAAAAATACAGCTGCCGGTACGTGAATGCGGCGGGCGTATATGCTCGGAATTTGTAATGTGCTATCCTCCGGGAATACCGATTCTTGCACCGGGAGAACGTATAACCAAAGATATAATCGACTATATCCTGTACGCAAAGGAAAAGGGCTGTTTTCTCACCGGTCCTGAGGACATGGACGTCGAATATCTTAACGTAATAAAATAAGGAAAGGCAATTAGTATGGAGCTTTGGTTTACCGAAAAACACACACCGAACGTCAAGCTGTCGATAAAAATCGACCGCCAGCTATATTCCGCACAGAGCGAGTTTCAGCGGATTGATATATTTGAATCTCGCGAATTCGGGCGGTTTCTGACACTTGACGGCTACATGATGCTGACCGAAAAAGATGAATTCATATATCATGAGATGATTGTACACGTACCAATGGCGGTTCACCCGAATCCGAAGAAAATTCTCGTTATCGGAGCGGGAGACGGCGGAGTTATCCGTGAACTTACCCGATATCCCACAGTCGAACATATCGATATGGTGGAAATTGACCCGCTTGTGGTGGAAGTGTGCAAAAAATATCTGCCTAAAACTGCTTGCTGTCTTTCCGACCCAAGACTTGAGATTATTTATCAGGACGGACTTAAATTCGTGCGCCATATGGAAAATGAATACGATTTGATTATAGTTGATTCAACCGACCCATTCGGACCCGGAGAAGGACTCTTTACAAAGGAATTTTACGGCAACTGCTACAAGGCTCTGAGAGAAGACGGAATAATGGTAAATCAGCATGAAAGCCCGTTTTACACCGAGGACGCCAACGCAATGCAGCGCGCGCATAAACGAATTGTAGAGTCATTCCCGATAAGCCGAGTTTATCAGGCGCATATCCCCACATATCCGTCAGGACACTGGCTATTCGGATTTGCTTCTAAAAAATATCACCCCACAAATGATTTTGAACCGGTCAAGTGGAACGCACTCGGACTCGGCACAAAATACTATAACACAAAACTTCATATAGGAGCATTCGCACTTCCGAATTACGTGGAAGAATTGCTGCGTGACGTTGAATAGTCCAACACCCCCGCCCGCTTGATTTTAGTTGCTTTTCAGTGTATCATTATCGTGTTATTCTATTTGCGGAGGATTTATTTATGATACGCTGGGCAAAAAAAGTTACAAAAGAAAAAATCGCTGAACTGTATTCAAGCGACGCTGCTGGATATAATGATATTGAGCTTGTCGATGAAGTCGGAACCGCACTTTATGCACGATGTGAAAGCATTATTTCGGTGACATACGGCTTCGAAAAAAAGCTTTTGATTTGCCCTCTCTGCGGAAAAGAAATTCCGCTTGACACGGAAAAAAACGAATTTTCATGTGAGTGCGGATTTCACGCTACATGGCAGGAATTCAGGGCATCATATAAAGGAAAACAGCTTTACGGAGCAAATGCGCTTCCGGCATTTCTTGAATACCACAGAAATTTTCCAAACGCTCACTCCTATAAGAAAAAGATGATGTGCATTGACCGACTTATTCACGCATTTCACGTGCTTCACTCATACCGGAGCGAATCCGTTTCATATGACCCATACGATAAAAATAATACATTGGGCAGACCCGTATGCACAAATTTGATTGAAGGCTCTCTATCGGAAGTAGTAAAATTCCTCGACACACTCTCTGAATCCAACGCAAAAGCTGAATGGAAAGCCATTATCCATAGAGCAAATGGCGGAAACTCAATCTGAATAGATACGCTCACATAACATTTATTTTTAAGCGAACGTGAGCACGTAGCAAACCGGGAATCGAAAACGGCACATACAAAATCGGATTAATCAAAAAACTAAGGGCTGCAAGAGGTTTCTCTTTTTTGATAGAACTTTTTTCTCTTCCGATAAAAAGAGAAAAAAGTTTTAATAAGCGGATTAATACAACAAACAGTATATTAAATAAAACAGAAACGGTTATACAAATTATGAAACAAAACATCGAAACCTTTATCGGCTGTGACTCCGAGTACGAAAATTCCGAAATCGTGATTTTCGGCGCTCCGTTCGACAGCACAACCTCATACCGCCCCGGCACACGATTCGCAAGCAAAACCATGCGCGCGGAATCATTCGGGCTTGAACTGTACAGTCCGTATCAGGACGCAGAAATAACCGACCGCGCGGTATTTGACGGCGGTGACCTCGAATTATGCTTCGGTGACACCGAATCCGCGCTTGACGATATCACAAAATTTACACGTGCAATTCTGCGCGACGGAAAATTACCCGTAATGATAGGCGGCGAACACCTTGTAACTTTAGGCGCAGTTCGTGCCGTTGCGGAAAAATATCAGAACCTGCACATAATTCATTTTGACGCCCATGCGGATTTGAGAGATGATTATCTCGGCGCAAAATTATCTCATGCCGCAGTCATTCACAGAGTTTGGGATATTGTTGGAGACGGCAAAATATATCAGTTCGGCATACGCTCCGGCGACAAATCCGAATTTGAATGGGGAAAAACTCATGTATTCACAAGAAAATTTGATTTTTCGGGATTGGAGAATGTAATCGAAAATATCGGAAGTGACGTGCCGGTATATTTTACGATTGACCTTGATGTGCTTGACCCCTCAGTATTTCCCGGGACAGGCACTCCCGAAGCCGGCGGAGTATCATTCATGCAGTTACTTGAGGCAATTTTGAAAGTAACAAAACTTAACATAGTCGGCTGTGACGTAAACGAGCTATCGCCGGTATATGACCAATCGGGCGTTTCAACTGCGGTTGCGTGCAAAATCTTGAGGGAGTTATTGATAGCTCTGCCTAAAAAATAATTTCACATGTGTAAATAGATTTATTAAATAACAGTTATGGAGGTATAAAAATGGGAAGATGTCTTATTATCGGCTGCGGAGGAGTAGCAAGCGTTGCTATTCACAAGTGCGTACAGAATTCCGAAGTTTTTGATGAAATCTGTATCGCCAGCCGCACAAAATCAAAATGCGATGCGCTGAAAGCTAAACTTGACGGCGGTAAAACCAAAATTTCAACCGCAAAGGTTGACGCGGACAATGTAGATGAGCTGATTGCGCTTATCAATGAATTTAAGCCCGATGTGGTTTTAAATCTCGCATTGCCTTATCAGGATTTGACAATCATGGACGCTTGCCTTGCAACAAAAACCAACTATGTCGATACAGCGAACTACGAACCGCTTGATACCGCAAAATTTGAATATAAATGGCAGTGGGCTTACCGCGAAAAATTCAAAGAGGCGGGAATTACCGCGCTTTTGGGAAGCGGATTTGACCCCGGTGTTACAGGTGTATTCTCAGCTTACGCTTTAAAACATCATTTTGACGAAATAAACTATATTGATATTCTTGACTGCAACGGCGGCGACCACGGCTATCCGTTTGCGACCAACTTCAATCCCGAAATCAATATCAGAGAAGTTTCTGCTAAGGGAAGCTACTGGGAAGACGGTCACTGGGTTGAAACCGAGCCTATGGAGATAAAGAGAGTTCATTATTTCGAGGGAGTAGGCGAAAAGGATATGTATCTGCTTCACCATGAGGAAATCGAGTCACTTGCGCTCAATATCCCCGGAATCAAACGCATACGTTTCTTTATGACATTCGGTCAGAGTTATCTCACTCACTTGAAATGCCTTGAAAATGTAGGTATGACTTCAATTGAACCGATTGATTTTGAGGGACACAAAATTGTACCGCTCCAATTCTTAAAAGCGGTTCTGCCCGACCCGGCGTCACTCGGACCGAGAACTGTTGGAAAAACCCATATCGGCTGTATTTTCAGAGGCAAAAAAGACGGTAAGGACAAGGATTATTACCTTTACAATATCTGCGACCATCAGGAATGCTACCGTGAAGTCGGTTCACAGGCGATATCATACACAACCGGTGTTCCGGCTATGATTGGCGCGGCTATGATTATCACAGGCAAATGGAACAAGCCCGGCGTATACAATATTGAAGAATTTGATCCGGATCCGTTTATGGACGAGCTCAATAAATGGGGACTTCCGTGGCAGGAAAGCTTCAATCCCACTCTTGTTGACTGATGAGAGATTATTCTACGCTTAAAACAGAGCTTATTCCGGATTTAATAAAATCAAGCATTCCAACGCCATTTTATGTTGTTGATGAGGAATTGCTTATCCGTAACCTTGAAATTTTAAAAAATACGGCAAAAAGGGCAGGCTGCAAAATACTGCTTGCCCAAAAAGCCTTTTCGATGTTTGCGATATATCCGCTGATATCAAAATATTTAGACGGCACTACCGCAAGCGGGCTTTATGAAGCCAAACTGGGGCATGATGAATTCGGCGGCGAAACGCACATCTTTTCAGCAGCGTATTCGGAGCGTGAATTTGAGGAAATCTCCCATATATGCGGTCATGTGATATTCAATTCCGTGGCGCAGTGGAAAAAATATCGTGATATTGCGCTCTCAAACGGCTGTGAATGCGGACTTCGTATAAATCCCGAACATTCCACTCAGGAGGGACACGCAATTTATGACCCGTGTTCATTCGGCTCACGTCTGGGAATAACTTACGATAACTTAAAAAAAGCCGGTGACGATATCTTAAACGGCATATCGGGACTGCATTTTCACACGCTCTGCGAGCAGAATTCCGATGCGCTTGAAGAAACGGTCATGGCTTTTGAGGAGAAATTCGGCTCATATCTCTACAACATGAAATGGCTGAATCTGGGCGGCGGTCATCACATCACTCGTGCGGATTACGATATTGAGCGGCTTATCTCGGTTATAACACGTCTGAAACAAAAATACGGTGTTGAAATATACCTTGAGCCCGGTGAAGCCGTGGTTTTAAATACCGGATTTCTTGTGTCGGAAGTGCTTGACGTTACCGAAAATGGAATAACGAATGCGATTATTGATGCGTCTGCCGCCTGTCATATGCCTGACGTTCTCGAAATGCCGTATCGTCCGGAAATTATCAAAGACGGAAAATACGCTGAAGAACCGGAGATTTTACCTTATACTGTGCGGATTGGAAGCGCAACTTGTCTTGCCGGTGACGTTATCGGTGACTATTCATTTGAAAAGCCGCTGAAAATCGGTGACAAGCTCGTATTCTGCGACATGGCGCTCTATTCTATGGTAAAAAATAATACTTTCAACGGTATGAAACTTCCCTCGATTGCGGTAAGAAGATTAAGCCGTGATGTGGAATTAATAAAAGAATTCGGGTATGATGACTTTAAAATGAGGTTATCCTGAATACAGTAATTTAACGTGATTTCGATGCTTACATATTAAAAATAATGCGGTGCGGCAGGAAGTGCCCTTGATTGGTGCTTTTGCATAGCGGCTTAAGTCATGTAATGCGCCGGATTCACGTTTTTTCTTTATTAAAATAGGCGGTGATAAACTGTTTTATTTTTGCCTATCTTTGTAAAAATTAGAAATTTATCTTTTTTTATTAAAAATTAAAGTTTTAAAATCACGCCGTCAGTCATGCGGTAAACGGTGTCCGCTTTTGACGCAATATCCATATCATGCGTTACCATTATAATAGTACAGCCCTGACTGTGAAGCGACATCATAAGTGAGATTATTTCCGCCGAATTTTCCCTGTCGAGATTGCCGGTAGGCTCGTCTGCAAAGATTACAGACGGTTTGTTTATAAGTGCGCGCGCAATTGCCACACGCTGTCTTTGCCCTCCCGAAAGCTCGCTCGGCAGATGTTCCAGACGGTCGCCGATTCCAAGCAGTTCGATTATTTCATTAAAATATGAGCGTGACACCGGATTTTTTGACAGCAAAGACGGCATAAGAATGTTTTCCTTTGCGCTCAGTATCGGGAGCAGATTAAAATCCTGAAAAATAAAGCCTATTTCTGCGTTTCTGAATTCTGACAGCTCATCGTCTTTCAATTCGGACAAATTTTTGCCGTTTATAAATACATTTCCGGAAGTAGGCGTGTCAAGATACGCCATAAGATTCAGCAATGTTGATTTTCCGGAGCCGGAGGGACCGGTAATCGCGGCAAATTCGCCTTTTCTGACAGTCATTCCGCAGTCTTTTACGGCATAAATAGTTTTCTCACCTTGAGTGAAAATTTTAACCAGATTTTCGCATTTCAATAAAGCGTCCATAATAACTCAGCCTCCGTCAATATGACTTGTTTAGGTTTTCCGATATAGATGATTTCGCAAACCTGCGGAGATTGTACCGATACGATAAAAGCGATACCGCAAAAAATACCGCCGCCTGTATAATCCCAAATGAAATTATGTACATAAATATATTAAGGTCAAATTCACCCATCATAAAGAACTTGAACATTATCGGGTAATATATAATCATACTTAACACATATGCGGGCAACAAAAGAATAGAATCGCGCATTAAGATTTTTTTTATCTCATCACTTTTAAGCCCCAGCACACGTATCAAAGCGAATTCCGGCTTTCGTGACGAGAACACATATGTATTAAGCAAAAATATAATTATTCCGCTGCATATTGTCAAAAATATTCCCTCGCATATATACAGTGTAAAATAATATGATGATTGAGTTACAATATTTCTGGTAATTTGATATCTATTTGTAAATCCAAGGTAATTCTCGTCGCATATCATTTCTATTTCAGAAAGCGCCGAATCACGCAAATCAGGGTCAAGGTTTATATGAAGTACAACCGTTTCATTTGTAAGATTTGACACTTCCGGTCTGTACGATACCACTCCGTTTACAGAAAGTATTTCCTCTTTAACACTTTCGCTTATTGGATTACTATTGAATGTGTCTATAAAATCTATTACAACGCAGTCCTCCTGATTCAAGTACTTTGTACTTGCAATCATTGGTCTTAGCGGAAAAATAGAAGTTACAACTGCCGCAATGGGCAGAACCATAATGAAAATACGGCACATGGATTCATAAAATATACCGTAAAAATTCCTTTTGTTATATATATTTATATAGGGAGCAATTGAACTTTTAGATGTATCTTTTTCGGATTCTGACTCAAACGCAAGCTGTTCAAATTTTTTTCCCGAATATCCACTGTATACTACATTTATATTTTTTATATCTTTAATTACATAATTTATAGGCATTTTCAATTTTGCCTTAAGCATTAATCCTATTCCAAACCCGATAAACGCAAACATAAATATCAGAGCAAAAAGAACGTCTGCATATGGAATTTTTACAATAAACAAATTGGATTCAAGTGAATATAAATTTTTTTTCGCAATATGGGATGATACCTCCATAACAATATAAGATATGGGAAATGCTATAAAAAAAGAAATAGCCTCGCAAATGAAAAGCTGAAGCAAATTTATCATGAATACCTGACGTTTTTTCATTCCGAGAGAGCTTAATATTCCATATTCTGTTGTAGTACTGCTGATTTTTATGTGAAAGCAAAGGAGCACTCCGGCAGAAGCCGCAAATGAAAACAATATTGTAATCAAAATAGATATATCTAAATAATTATAATTGTAACTTTCCATATATATAGGATTGAACCAAAATCCAGTTACTCCCGCGGCATCGTAATATATCTTTTCATTATGGTAATACGGTATTCGTTCCCAAGGGTCTAAGGCTTCGAGCACTTCTTCAGCATAAATCTTGAACTTTCCGGCGAAATCGTCTTTGAATATTATGTATGCGGTAACAGTACCGCTGACTTCCTCTCCTCTTACAGATTCAACGCAGTCAACGGAGCGTATAATTTCCAAATCAGATTCATCAAGTCTGCCGAGCATAAAATGATAATCTTGTCCGGCCTGTTCTATTCTCGATTGTAGAAATCCGTACATGAATATTCCGGTGTTAAGCCCTACAATCATTACGGAAGTGAATGAGAGTATTATAAATAAAAACAGCCGTTTTCGCTTTACCATTTCACGTACGCCATAGGATAAGTACGTTTTCATAGATGTTCCCCTTTCTTTTTATACTGTAATTGTATTATACATTATTTCGCACAATACATAAATAGTTTTTAGTTAATATATTAAATTTTGGGCAAATAAACATAATAAAATGAGTTTATTTATTCAAAATATACAAATATAAAAATATTTCTTGTCTTAATCAGGAGGATAAAAATGAACTATACCGATGCAAAAAAACAGCTTATGCAGGGCTGGAACACATGGAACATAAGAAACGTATTGTCGCACGTACTTCTTCCGTATGGATTCTGCATAAATCTGTGCCTTAGAAACTATGCCGACAACAGTATACTGCGTGAGGTATACATAGGCAGAACAGGTCAGGACGAGGCTCAGGCTCACCCGGGAATACGCAGCTGTTTCGGGGATTATACCGAGATAAGCTTAAAATACCGCGGAATTGAAATGTTAGTTCAGAGTGCGGCAGCTGACGGAGAGCAGTATATTCTCGTGACACCGCAGAGCAAGAGCTACCGCGCGCCGAAATTGATAATAGAAGGCTGTGTTTTATGGAACAAATCGGGATATGTCGAAAGAAAAGGCGATTGCATAGAGGGAGTATTCGATAGCAGAACCGTAACTCTTTACACTGACGGCGATATTGAGCCTGAATTCAACACCGGTTCGATGTGCCCTTACATTCCGGTATCATTATCAAGACCAATTGCAATTTCTACCGGACGCAAGGTAAGCGCAAATGAAGCAGCTGAGATTGTAAAAAAAGCAAAAGAAAAATTACTGGCAGAGGACAGCCGCAGATATGGTGAAAAATCGGAATTATATGCGGCAATGCGTACCGGAGTA
>CALWTV010000305.1 GCA_944384555.1 uncultured Clostridia bacterium
TGGAGGGAGTAGCATATTCACTCCGTCATAATCTCGAAACTGCCGAAGAAACTGGAGCGGAAATTGATGTTATGTATCCGGCAGGCGGCGCGGTAAAAAGCCGAATTTGGATGCAGATAAAAGCAGATGTTACAGGGAAAAAATTTGCGGCATCGGCAAATACACAAGCAGCAGCTCTTGGAAGTGCCATTCTTGCCGGTGTAGGAATCGGAGCTTACGGCAGTTTTGAAGAAGCGGCAAAACGAACCTCTAAGCCGGCTGTGGAATATGAACCGAATCCTGAAAATTTTGAAATTTATCGAAAAGGATATGAAAAGTACCGCGATATTTACGAAAACCTCAAGGATCTGATGAAATCTTAAATATAATTTTTTTAATATTTTAATATAAAGAATAAATTTAGGAAGGCTGAAAATATGAAAGCAGGAATTTTATTTGCAAAAAATGATATACGTTATGCGGACACAGAAATGCCCGCACCAAAAAAAGGCGAAATTCTCGTCAAAATGCGTGCAACCGGAATCTGCGGCAGTGATATTCCGAGAGTTTTAGGAAATGAGGCAAAATATTATCCGATTATACTCGGTCACGAATTTTCCGGTGAAGTTGCGGCTATCGGTGAAGGGGTTGAGGGTTTTGAAATAGGTGAGCGTGTATCGGGTGCGCCGCTTATACCATGTATGAATTGCTCTGACTGCGCACACGGAAATTATTCACTGTGCCGTCATTACTCCTTTATCGGTTCGAGAGTTGCAGGAAGCTTTGCCGAATATGTAGTTATTCCGGCGGTTAACGCGATAAAATTCAGCGACAGCGTAAGCTTTGAGCAGGGAGCGTTTTTTGAGCCGTCCACAGTTGCCCTTCACGGAATAAGATGTGCAAATTACATAGGCGGCCGCGATACCGTAATTTTAGGCGGTGGAACTATCGGAATATTCACAATGCAGTGGGCAAAAATTTTCGGTGCAAAATCCGTTACGGTATTCGATATTTCAGACGCGCGTCTTGAAATTGCAAAAAAATTAGGCGCAGATTACGTTGTAAACACCAAAACTCAGGGTATTCCCGACATGAAATACGATTTCGTTTTTGAAACCGCCGGACAGCCAGCAACTATGATAACGGCATTCGATGTAGCCGCAAATAAATCAAGCGTATGCTTTATCGGTACACCACACGAATCACTGACATTTACTCAGAAGCAATGGGAAAATATGAACCGCAAGGAATTCCGTCTGACCGGCTCGTGGATGAGTTACAGCGCACCATTCCCGGGTGAAGAATGGACATTGACCTCCCATTATTTCGGAAACGGAGATTTAAAATTTGACGACTGCCTTATTTTCAAAAAATTCCCATTATCTGAAATTACAGAAGCCTTCAAATTGTTTGAAACCGGAAAAGTAGGCGGAAAAGTTCTGCTTGTAAATGAATAATCACAGTTTTTAAATTATAAAGGAGACTTCCTGTTTATTTGGGAAATCTCCTTTTTATATACCTATATTATTTAATTACAGCTTCAATTTCGGACGGAACTTTAATCTCAGGCTTTTCTGATTTGTTCATTTTACATTCGATATATCCGAACGGAGTCGGGATTTTTATCTCAGCCGATTTTAAGCCAAGTAAAGTCGGAGAAAGCGCAATTTTTTTATATCCTGCCTCAAGTATTTCAAATCCGAGCATTTTGCACGGCAGTTGATATGTAGGAGTTGCGCCCCATGCGTGGCTGTAATCTCCGTGGAAAGCTCCCCAGCCCTCTTTCATGCCCTTATCGCATTCCTCAATCTGTCCCTGCCATTTTCTGATTTCGGCAAGCCCGTATTTTTCAAAAAGTCCTGACACAGTCAGAGCTTCAAGCAGATAATGCATAAAATACGGCTGTACCATAAACGGAAATTCTTCTGTCATGACTTTTTCCATAATCGGAACGGGATTATCGCAAAGCCCATAAAGCACCGCTAAAATATTGCAGTGACGCAGATAATATCTTTTATCTGTATTTTCGGGCATCCATTGATTTGAGCCAGTAGGGGTATTAAATCCATCAAAATAAAGACCGCGTTCAGCGTCAAAGAACTGACGGAAATTCTCTTTTAAAGAAGCCGCGCGCGAAGCGTAAATTTCACTTTGCTTTAAATCGCCCTTGATTTTATAAATTTTTGCGGCAGAAGTGAGCGCATAATAATAAAATGCGTTGAGTGAAGTCTGACCGAGTGCTTTCGGCGGGTGGTGCATACTGAATCCGTCAATATCGCCCCAGTCAATAAACATATAGTTTGGAGGATTTTCGATAACGCCTGTATCGCCTACATAACCATTGAAACGCTCAAGCAAAATTTTTATCGATTCATCAGTATCATCAAATACGGATTTATCGGCAGTAAACATATAATAATCATACATCATGCCAACCCAAATCAGGCTGTATGAGGTATGGAACATAAAGCCTCCGCTCATCTTAATCCAGTCCGCAGTACGGATTATATCAAGCCGTGTAAGTCTTGCGTCTCCATATATGAAATAATTCATAAGGCTTTCAATAGCGTAGTCGCCGGTACAGCCGAGTGTTTCTTGATGAAGCGGGCTGTCAAGATGAAGTGTCTGACGGCAGATTTTGAGAGTGTGCTTTCCGACTTCATATATCTTATTTAAAATTTCATCTGAGCAGTGGAATGAGCCTTCCTGAGTTACGGGGTAGCAGGTAAAAATTTGACCTATTTCCAATATATAGGCCTTTCCGCTTGTTTTAACTGTAAGTGTATATCCGCCGAGACTCTGCATACGCAGCCCACGGTATTTAAGCGGTTTGTCGGTGATTATCTTTTCACGGCTTACTATATGTCCGGGAATTTCGTATGTTTCAATCAAAATTTCACATAAAGAATCAGTATCAATATTAAGGCATACGTGACCGGAATATATCTTATCAAAAATTATATCACCTACATAAGTTTTGTTTGCGCCGACTTCAATTTCAGTTATACCATTTTCATCGGGTATGTATGTCTCGCTGAGCATAGGGATAGGCGCAGATGTGAGATTCCACACGCTCTGAGTAATTTTAGCGTCTGTCCATTCGTCAGGTGTTATTGTATTGTCAAGCTCGCAAGTGCTTTTATATCCTCGGTTAAGACGTGCTTTCCAGCTCTCATCGGTGCGAACTGTTTCAGAAGTGCCGTCATCAAAAGTGATGTCACATCTGAGAATAAAACCGCCTTTTCCGCAGGAATAATCCGTCATTACATCAGGAGAGAGATATACGCGGGCAAAAAATTCTATACATTCGGAATCAGGATTTACAGTATATTCATTAAAATAGTACTTAGGCATTGGGAGAGTGTTTCCGTAATCTCCGCCAGCCGCAACCGGTCCGATACCAACCCATTTTTCGTTGCACCAAAGATTAAACTTAGTATCAGCACTTACCTTAATTTGAGCATTTACGATTTTCTTTTTAAACTCATATTTTTTTGTGAATTCCGCAACACAGAATTTAGTATCAGCGCGGTCAGCAAAAATAGTGCAGTAAGTTTTTTGATATTCGGGATAAAGCGCACTGTCAAGCCAGATAAAGTTTTTCATATTGTTATGCCCTGCCTTTCATTGTGTAATATCGTCTGCGTTTTTTATAAAATATATTATTTAAAAAAATGCTGCCGTCAGTCATAATCTCAAGATATATATATTATAATATCATTGAGAAGCGATATTGTAAATACCGTTTTAAAAAATGACATAAATTATTCTAATAATGACATTGAAAAAATATTATTCGTCTAATGTGACAAAATCACAGATAAAGTATAAAAAAGAGGATATAATATAATCACAAAATAAAAAATCAAAAACTAAATCGGAAAGGAATATTACATTATGTCAGTTATAAAGATTACAAAAGAAAATTTCGAAGAAGTAGTTAAAAATTCAAACGTTCCCGTTCTCATCGATTTTTGGGCTCCGTGGTGTGGTCCGTGCCGTATGGTATCTCCTATCGTTGACGAAGTTGCCGAAGAAGTTACTGATAAAAAAGTAGGTAAAATTAATGTAGACGATGAGCCGGAACTTGCAAGCGCATTCGGTGTTATGAGCATACCTACTCTTGTTGTTATCAAAGATGGAAAGATTGTAAACAAGGCAGTAGGCGTAAGACCTAAGCAGGCAATCATTGACATGATGAATGTCTAATAAAAATAAAAAACAAGCGGCTATCGCTTGTTCATCAGGGACACTGTTACAAAGCAGTGTCTCTTTTTTATTTTATATTCAAATACACTAAGGTTTTTATATTTTCAGAGTATAAAATATTATCGCTTCAATAAACCTTTAAATTTTGTAAACAGCAATCCGCTTGTAACAGCTGTCAGCGGAGCTACCGTAACTAATCCAAAAGACCCTACAATTGTATGGATAATCTCTGCCGCCACATATTTATAATTGAGAATAAATTCCGTTGGTGTTCCCTGAGCCATAAATACCATGAGAAGCGCAATATAGCTTCCGGAATATGCTAAAAGTAAAGTGGTAGTAGTAGAGCCACATGCCGCCCTACCTACTGCAAATCCGGATAAAATTGCCTCTTTTGCGGAAATGCCGCTTTTTTTCTCTGTAACTTCATATACCGCACTGCAAATATCAACCGACAAATCCATTACCGCTCCAGACGAGCCCATAAAAATAGACGCAATAAATATTTTAGTAAGGTCAAGATGCTGATATCCGGCATAGAGCAAACTTTCGCTTGCTTCCATAACAGCTCCGTGAATGATAAACGCATCTGTAAATATCACGCCCATTATTACCGTAACTAAAACACCCAACATGGCTCCTGAAAATGCCGCAAGGCAGCGGCGATCCCAACCATAAATCAAACTCAAACTAAAAAAAATTAATACCGTTACTATTCCCAAACCAATCCATACAGGATTATACCCTTTAAGCAATGTTGGAACTAGGACTTTCCAAATCATTAAAATAGTAACTATAAAAGAAATAATAGCTCTAAGTCCGGTTTTTCCTGCAAATAAAACTAAAAGCAGCAAAAAAGCTCCCGCAAGTATAGCTTCTTGTGTTAATCTATAATGGTCTGTCATCATTACAGTAGTTATATTCCCGTCTTTATGACTGATTGCTACAAAAGCAATATCTCCCGGTGCAAACAGTTTATCCTGTTCCAATGAACCAGTCAGACGATTTACTGCCTCAGCATATTGTCCGCTGAATTTTCCATCTAAAATCTTGATTTCGCACCGCTGTTCACCGGAACGAATTAATCCTGTATCAACAATATCACTTTCATCTGTAGAAATAACCTCAGCTTTTACTCTCTCTGCACCTTGATATGTAAGAGCATTTTCAAAACCAGTAGGAATAAAAAGCAATACTATAATCAACAACACAGATAAAATCAGCGGGATAATAGTAGGATTCATTTTTTTTATAATTGACAACATCGTTTCTCCTAAAATTACAAAACAAAAGGCGGCTAATGCCGCCAGTAGTTTATATTTTTATTACTTAACTTCAAGCATGGAGGCTAATTTATCGAAAATTTGTGTATTGTCATAATAACCATTGAAGTCATCAGCGCCGTTTCCGTCAGCAAATACCGCAACAGGTAATCCCGTATGTGAGTAGCTGGTAAAGTCAATTCCGGATTTATTGTTAAGAATGTGTGTTATAGTAACGCTGAATGGATTATAGCCGCCATATAATACATATTCCTGCTGAGTCATTTCAGAATCGCCGGATACAGCCTTTTCATAAGCTGTTCTCAAAAGTCCTGCTTCGTATTCAGTAAGCACAAGTCTGTCACTTTCGTCACCGTCAAGCTTAAGACCGAACAATTCTTCTACATCTTCCATAGCGGTTTCAAACGGAATATTATTTTCTTTATAATATGATACATAATCTTCATCAAACTTTGCATATGAAATTTTCTGGTTTGTCAGATTATCAAGATATGTATCGTAATCAGTTCCAGCAAATCCAATGCTAAGTCCACCGGTTTCATGGTCACCTGTAACCACAATCAAGGTTTCTTCTGGATGTTCCGCAGCAAAGTCAACAGCTACCTGAACAGCATCGGCAAATGCAAGTGTATCATTAACGGAAGCTCCGGCATCATTAGCATGACAAGCCCAGTCTATCTTACCGCCTTCGCACATCATGAAAAATCCGTTGTCATTATCAAGAACCTCAATTCCTTTTTCCACATAATCAGCTAAACTGTACTGTCCGTCCTCACGGTCAATTTCATAGCTCATGGAATCGGAATCTGCCAAGTTTTCGTCAATTATAATTACTTTGCCGTCATCAGCGGTAACTGCTTCGGCTTCTTCCTGTGTAAAGACTACCTTATATCCTGCGTCTGACGCCAAATCATAAAGATTTGCTTTATCATCATTATTACCGGTAATATCTTTCAAACCGCCGCCCGCAAAATACTCAAAACCGGAATCTATCATTTCTTCACCGATTTCATAGTAATTGTTTCTGCTTGCCTGATGTGCATAGAAAGCGGCAGGAGTAGCGTGATTTAAATTTACAGATGAAATGATACCGACTTTCCAATCTTTTTGGTCATGGAGCTTTTCAGCGATAGTTTCAAACGATTTGCTTCCGGTAATGTCTACGTTTATCATTCCGGAATAAGTTTTTTCTCCGGTAGCAATTGAAGTTGCTGTTGAAGCGGAATCGGGAGCAAATGAACATGAATCATAAGTTACAGCAGAACCTGCGGCTTCAAAATTCATAAAATTCAGCGCTTTAGGTCCATTTAAAACCGCGCCATTTCTATCATCATAGCTTACACTAGGCAGAGCCTGAGAATAATCTTTATCATCAATTGCTCCTAAATAATCGGACGCTGCTTGGAACTGCGGATAGCTCATACCGTCACCGATAAAAAGGAATACATATTTAGGTGCATCTGTAATTTCTTCTGTAACTGACAAATTCTTAACATTGGAATTTTTTTCAGATTGTAAAGATAATTTTGACTGGTCAGCAGATACAGCCGCTCCATATGCAGCCGCACTTGAAGCAACAATCAGTGCAAGCAATATAGCCATAAATTTTTTCATTCGTAATTACCTCATTTGTGTTTTCTCTTTAATAAATAATATAACCTTTTGGAATTCCGGCTTTAATTTTATCCTATATTTGTAATATATAAAATCAGATTTCCGTAAAATACATATCAAATTTTATGGCTCTTTGTAAAATATTAAAAACAGACATAATAAAATTTCGGAGGAAAGTCCTTCTAAAAAACTCTCCTCCGAAAATTCACCTATATATCATATAAAAATTTAGATTTTGAAGTCATAAGTTCCGCCTGAAAGAATACGTTTCTCACCTTTTATATGCAGATTTGCCTCAGATCCATACGGTACAGTAATCTTAAACGATGATTTATTATAAGCAAACTTAAGTTCGCCGCGCGGAGTTTCAGTGCAGTATGACATTGAATCAACATAATCACACAACCTCGGGTTGATATCGAATTTTTTATATCCGCATTCGATGTTGTCTATTCCGGCAACAAAGCGTATCAGCCATTCATCAACAGTTCCGAGGAAGTAATGGTCGATTGAACGAGTGCTGTCCTCATAGCATTCCCACATTGAGGTTGCTCCCTGCGAAATCCAATAACCCCAGCCCGGATATGTATCATTTACCGCAATTTTATATGCAACCTCAGCATATCCGTTTTGAGTCAGCGTTGGAAGCAAGAATTTAGTCCCAACCATTCCCGTATCAAGATGATAATTTTTAGAAATAATATCGTTTACAAGATTTTTAAGCACGATACCGCGGTTTTCTTCTTCACAGAAACCGAACGCCAAAGCTACAACGTTTGAAGTCTGACGATAATCGGTTCTCTTAAGACGACGATCCTCATACCAAACGCGAGTTTCATAAACGCCCTTTTCAGGTTTATAGAACGCATCATTAAACGCAGTTTTTATTTTTGCGGCAATACCGCGGTAATACTCAGCATCATTCTTATTTCCCATTAAATCAGCGATTTTTTCCATCGCAAGCATTG
>CALWTV010000306.1 GCA_944384555.1 uncultured Clostridia bacterium
TGATACAGAGCTCTTAAAAAGCCGTGTTCCGCTTACCTGTGATAAAGATTATTTCTGCCGCGGTGAAACTCCCTCTCCGATTACGGGAATGACATATATGCAGTCTGATATCGCGAGAAAATATATATACCTGCCCAATCCATATCTTTGGGATATTGATTTTGCGGAGCTGAAAAGAGCCGGCGTAAATTATATCAGAACCGGATTTTGGACTGCGTTCAGGCATATGATGTTTGTTGACGGATATGTGGAGGAATCTGTTTTAAGATTTATTGAAGCGATGGCTCATACCGCAAGTTATCATGACATTCCGCTCTGTATAAATCTTTTTGCATTTATTCCTGAGCTTTTTGAGGGAATTAACAGTTATTATGACCCACGCAGTTTAGAGGGGCAGAAAAGATTTGTTACTTCGTTTGTATCAAGATTGAAAGATGCGGCGATAGTACACTGGGATTTGATAAACGAACCTTCCGTATGCAATCCCGACAAATTGTGGAGCACACGTCCTAATGGCGATAAATATGAACTTGCGGCATGGCATGAATTCTTAAAAGAACGTCATGGAACGATAGATAAACTTACCGAGCATTGGAATGTGCCTTGTGACCGCTATTCGGGATTTGACGATGTTCCTCTGCCTGACGAATCATGCTTTAATGAAAATCCTGCGTTTGCACATATTGTTAATACTTATCCGGCATGGGATTATTATTTGTTCAATCAGTATACATTAAATCAGTGGATAAAATTGATGTATAAGACTATAAGAAAAGCGGGAAGCAACGCTTTAATTACAGTGGGTCAAGATGAAACTATCGGAACAAGACGTCCGGAACCGCTGTTTATGAAAGATGAGCTTGATTATGTGTGCAATCACTCATGGTGGAAAAACGACTTGCTCTATCTTGACGGCGTTATGGCAAAACCGTCAAATAAACCTATGCTCATTCAGGAAACCGGCATAATGTATACACAGAATGTAAACGGCAAAAACAGGCGTGAAATGCCGGAACTCCGTAATATACTTGAACGCAAGTATGCGTATGCTCTCGCAACTGGAGGCGCAGGAGCAGTTCACTGGATTTGGAACACAAACTGCTATATGGATAATAACAATGAGGCTCATATAGGAGCGTTACTGCCTGACGGAACTCATAAACTTGAGGCTGATGTAAGTTATATGTTCGGAGATTTCGGTAAATCATGCGGAAGCTTATTAAAAAATCGAAAAGCATGTGATATTGCGGTAATTATGCCTGTATCAAGCTATTACTCATCTCGTGATTATGGACTTTCCGGAATAATAAATTTGTGCCGTGTTATGGCTTATAATAAAAATGTACATTTTGATATGGTAAATGAATTTGATACTGCCGGATACGAAAATTATAAGTTGATAATAGTTCCGTCACCAAGAATTATAAGCGATGCGGCTTTTGATAAATTGTATGAGTGTGCCGAAAAAGGTGCATGTGTCATTATTTCCGGTCCGATTTGCGAAGATGAATATTATGAAAACAAACCTAACAGAGCGGAAAAATTAGATGTATATCAATATTCCTGCAATGCGGCACGTGAAGAATACGTGGATATACAAGGCGAAAAATATTGCCTGACATATGGAGGAGATTCGCTTGCATATGTGGATAAGGCATCAGCTGACGGAAAAACGGCTGACAATATTTTCAGAGAGATAAAAATCGGAAAAGGCGCTGTTTTATGGTGCAGTCTGCCGGTTGAATTGTCTGGAAACGAGTGCGCTATGGAAAAGATTTATTCAATCGGAATGAATTATGCGGGTATTTCTGATACATTCCGTTGGAATTCTTCTAAAAATAAAGGAATTATGGCGCGCAGACTTGATTTTGAAAACGCATATCTTTATATTTTTGTATCGGAAACCGGAGAAAATATAGATATTGATGTAACTGATACTGAAATGAACAAGACTCTTAAATTTAAACTGGAATCGCAGAGAGCGGCGATGTTTATGTTTGAAAATGGAAAGCTTGTAAAATCATATAGAGATTTGAATATCGATATAAAATAAATATTTATAAAAAATCAGGGGGCATTTTTATGATACATTTGAGTGAAATCACCGGATTTGAAACCGTAATTCATAATACGGATTTATGTGTTGTAGGCGGTGGACTTGCCGGACTTTTTGCCGCGGTATCTGCCGCACGTCACGGAAGCCGTGTTGTCCTTATGCATGACCGTCCTGTACTTGGAGGTAATGCCTCAAGTGAAATCAGAATGTGGATTCGAGGTGCGCGTGACAGCAAGGGCGGTTACAGCGAAAACAATAAAGAAACCGGACTGCTTGAAGAAATATCTCTTGAAAATATATACCGCAATCCCGATTTAAATTATTCAATATGGGACAGTGTATTATATGAACTTGCAATAAATGAGCCTAATTTGGAGCTTTTATTAAACTGTTCATGTAATAGCGCAGAGATGGACGGAGATAAAATAGTATTTGTAAGCGGTTGGCAGACCACAACTCAAAAAAATCACCGTGTATACGCAAAAATATTTGCGGATTGTTCGGGAGACAGTGTACTTGCGCCGATTACAGGTGCTGAATTCAGAATGGGACGTGAATCAAGCAAGGAATTCAATGAAGATATTGCCCCTGCTGAAAGCGATAACTGCACAATGGGAATGTCATGCCTGTTTCAAGCACGCGAAACTTCAAAACCTTCAAAATTCATACCCCCTAAATTTGCAAATAAATACACAAAAGACGATTTTCCGTTCAGACTTGATGTAAATAATTCTAACGCATGGAAAACGGACAATTATTGGTGGATGGAACTCGGAGGTGTCTATGACAGCATAGGGGATACTGAAAAAATGCGTGACGAACTTTTAAAAGTGGCGTTCGGAGTATGGGATTTTATTAAAAACAGCGGCTGTTGTGATGCTGATAATTGGGAACTTGAATGGCTTGGATTTTTGCCCGGAAAGCGTGAAAGCCGGCGTTATGTAGGTGATTATATAATGACACAGCATGATGTGCGTGCAGAGGGAAGATTTGATGATTTAATAGCATATGGTGGCTGGAGCATGGACGACCATCACCCAAGCGGCTTTGAAACCCGCGAACAGCCGACAATATATCACAGTGCTCCGTCACCTTATGGTATTCCATACAGATGTATTTATTCCAAAAATATATCAAACCTTATGTTTGCGGGAAGAAATATCAGTGTGACTCACTCTGCGGTATCATCATCACGTGTAATGTCAACCTGCGGAATTTTGGGGCAGGCATTAGGTACTGCGGCGGCTTTGGCAATTGAAAAAGAAACCTCTCCGAGAGGGGTATATGAAAAATACATACATGAACTGAAACAACGGCTTATGAGAGATGACTGCTATCTGCCGTTTAACAGATATATCGTATCGGAACTCACATCAAAAGCTAAAATTAGTGGCTGTGACAATGTTTCAAAACTCATAAACGGGTACAGACGCACAATACAAGGCGTAGATAATGCGGCTGTATGTGAGCTTGGACAAAAAATTAAAATTGAACTTCCCGAAAAGGCGTATGTCAATACATTCAGAATTATTTTTGACAGTGACCTTGAAAGAAAAAGCTATAACGGAATGAAATGGTACCTAAAGGAATTTCCTATGAAGGTGAATGTTTACCTCGATGCTCAGCCTGTATTCATTCCTAAAACAATAGTCAGGGATTTTGACATTGAAGTTGACTTCGGTAATGGAAAATGGGAAAAATTTTATAGCTGTCAAAATAATTATCAGCGTCTTGTAAATATAAAGATAGAAAAAGAAATAAAATCAATACGTTTTACCCCTATTTCTACTCATGGTGCTGATAATGCAAGAATTTATGAAATAGAAATAATTTGATAAAATAATAAAAATAATTTCTAAAAAATTATTCTAATATTTGATATTGATATATATTTATCAAAAATAGTTGCAAAAAAATAAAAATTTTTATTGTATTATTGAGATATATGTGATATACTTTATCCGTCTTTATAAAATAAATCATTTTAAGTGAAGGTATTGAAAATTAAAATATATTCGGAGGAATATAATATGACATTGTCTGATAAAATTGTCTATTTGCGCGGAAGCCGCAACAGCTATTGGTCAGAACGTATTTGGGCTGAACTTGCATATGCCGCTTCTGTGTCATCAGTAAAGGAACATAAATATGATGACCTTATTTCAAGCGTTGCTGATGAATTGATTGCGGCACTTTCCGAAGATGGTGCTATTACAAAAAATACTGCGGTCAATGCGGAAAATAAACTTTCTGAAATTTCAGCTGATGCAAAGTCATATAAAATCCGCTGCATCTCCCACGCTCATATTGATATGAACTGGATGTGGGGATTCCAAGAAACCACAGCGGTTACAGTTGATACTTTTAGAACTATTCTCGATTTAATGAAAGAATATCCTGATTTTACATATGCTCAGTCTCAGGCGTCTACATATAAAATAATCGAAGATTATTGCCCTGAAATGATTGAGGAAATTAAACAGCGTGTTAAAGAAGGCAGATGGGAAGTTTCTGCTTCAACATGGGTTGAAACAGATAAGAACATGCCTAATGGCGAATCTCTCGCAAGACATATTCTTTACACAAAAAATTATCTTTCAAAACTGCTCGATATCCCGAAAGACGCAATGCAGCTTGATTTTGAACCGGATACTTTCGGTCACAATATAACAATCCCTGAAATTATGCAGAAAGGCGGAGTAAAATACTATTATCACTGCCGCGGATTTGATGAACACAATGTTTATATTTGGAAAGCAAGAAGCGGCGCGTCCGTACTTGTATACCGTGAACCAGGCTGGTATAATGCGGAAATTGCACCGGATATGTTTACATCAGTACCGCTGTTCTGCGACAATTACGGTATTGATGTTATGCTTAAAGTTTACGGTGTAGGCGACCATGGCGGCGGTCCTACCAGACGTGACGTTGAACGTATAATAGATATGTCATCATGGCCTATTATGCCTGAAGTTACATTCGGTACTTATCACGGATTCTTCCATGAGCTTGAAAAATTCGCTTATAAACTGCCCGTAGTTGAACAGGAACTCAACTTTGTATTCACAGGCTGCTATACATCACAGTCCAGAATAAAGATGTC
Source organism: uncultured Clostridia bacterium (assembly GCA_944384555.1). Taxonomy (GTDB): domain Bacteria; phylum Bacillota; class Clostridia; order Oscillospirales; family CAG-272; genus CALWTV01. Next base: position 5,160 of record CALWTV010000306.1, read on the forward strand.
AAACCGTATCTCAGAAGATAAATTATATGAATCCGAGACACTTTGTGCTGCTGCTGGACTTCTCGGCGGAATTAACCGCGCTAAGTCTTTTGAAAAGGCATGGCAGACAACTTTATTTAATCATTTCCACGATATTCTTCCGGGGTCAGGTGTAATTGAAACACGCGAATACGCACTCGGAAAATTCCAGGAAACACTTGCAGCAGCAAATACAAACGCAAATAACGCAATGCGTAAAATTGCGGAATGTATTGATACATCATCAATTGAAACAAATGAAGATAAGAATACAATTTCAGAAGGAGCCGGAGTTGGATATTTTGTAGAGCAAAATAAGCATTTCGGTTTCCCGCAGGCAGAACGTGGTCTTGGAAGCAAGCGTATTCTTCATTTCTTCAATACAACTCAGTATGACTTTGACGGCGTAACTGAAGTAACTGTTTGGGACTGGAATCTTGACGCAGGACGTGCTGTATTCACAAATGCGGCAACTGGCGAAGAAACAAGCTGTAAGGTTACTTCCGGCGGAAGCCATTACTGGGGACATACTTTTAAGAAATTTGCAGTAAGAGTAAAGATACCTGCTTTCGGTTACGCAACATATACACTTCATGAAAGAAGCAGCAGCTTACCTGCATTTGCAGTTGACGGCGGTCGCTGTGATTATATAAATGATGACGATATAGTACTCGAAAATGATAAGATAAAAGCGGTATTCTCTCATCAGACAATGGAGCTTATGTCGCTTACCGATAAAGCTACCGGAAAAGTACTTGTTGATGAGCCGTCATGTATTTTCCGCTTGATTACTGAAAGCACCGTACACGGAATGACATCATGGCGCGTAGGCAATTACATGAAAGTTGAAAACCTTAATGAAACCAGAAATGTCCGTGTTTATGATATCAATCTCGGCGGAATCAAGAAATGGATAAAGTATGAACTCAGTTTTGGTACACGTTCACGTCTTGATGTAACTGTATATCTCAATGATAACAGCAGTATGCTCGAATTTGATACAATGGCTGATTTCCATGAAGTAGGAAGCGGCAGCGGTGTTCCTCAGCTTAACTTTATCGCTCCTCTTGCATACAACGTAAAGAAATATCGCTATGACGTACCATTTGGAACTATTGACCGTGACGCAGCATCATTTGACGTACCGGCAAATTCATTTGCAGCGGCTGTACCCGAAGAAGGCGCTGGCGTAATGCTTATAACTGATACAAAATACGGTTACCGTGGTGATGAAGACGCATTGGCAGTTGACCTTATCCGTGCAAGCATTGATCCCGATCCATATCCGGAATACGGCGTACATAACATCAGAATCGGAGTAGGTGCGGTTCCATGCACATGCAATAAGGTATTGTTTGAAAATGCGGCTAAGTTTGTTCATCCAATCTCCGCAGTATCAGTAAGAAGCGGAAAGGGAACTTTACCGCTTACAGGTTCACTTGCGAAAGTATCGGGTGACGTTAAAATATCTGCGGTTAAAACTCCTGAATGCGGAAACGGTCTTATAATTCGTTTCTGTGACGAATGCGGCAAGGGCGGCAAATATGCGTTTGATTTTGCAGATACAGTTAAAAAAGCGGTACTCTGCGATATAAATGAAAACGAAATCGGTGCGCTTAACGTATCAGGAAATACTGTTTCTGGTGAAATCACACCCTATTCTGTACTTACTATCAGAGTTGAATTGTAATTGTTAGAAGGGTGTATAACATAGCAGGTCGTTTTTTAGCAAAAATAAAAACTGATAAAGTCAGACATTTGGTAAATAGGCCAGCAGTTCTGTTGGTTGCTTAAAGATTATACAAATCGTAAATTGTGAAGGTATAATTATGAAAAAACAACTGCAAGGAATTGCATTACTTTTAGTCAGTATACTTTTAATGATTGGATACGGCAGCGAACCGTTATTTGATTTGAGTCTTAGATGGTCTGTAGTATTCGTGATTTTAGGTATTGCGGGAGTTATATTGACCTTTTTGCCTGATAATAGAAACTGACTAATTGTCATTTGTGGTAATATATAATACTTTGCTAAATTTTCTAAATTTAAAAATCTTTTGAAATAAGTCATAAAAATTGCGTGGTATACTTTCTTTTCGGAAAATATGCCACGCATAATTATTTTTTAGCTATATTTGTTTTTATTATTTGTATTCAATTTTAACGGGTTTGCCGGTATCCATGGAAATATTGCACGACATTGTAAACGTGAGCGATTTTACCGCGTCAGCGTATGGTGAACGTATTTTTGAGCCATCGCCGTTTATTACGCCTTCAATAAAAGTACGGTCGCAGAGAATGCCCGCATCACCTTCTTCACGGTATACAAGTGCGTTTCCATCGGCAGATGCTTTCATTGAGCCATCATTTGATAAAATAAGTCCGCTTGACTCCTGTTTTTGCTCGTCTGATAATCCATATACCTTGAATGTATCGAGTATACGCAGGTCAGCGCGGCAGTCTTTGGCGCTGAAAGTAACTTTGCTGTCGAATGACTCGCCGGATACCGCATAACAGCCGGTAGAGATCATTGCAAGCGCACCGCTCTCAAATTTGATTGCCGTGGTAGTCAAATCTTCTGTATCATATCCGTCCATATGAACGAAACCTTTTGTTCCGAATGTGAATACTTCAGTTGGTTCGCCTATCATATATCTTATTATATCAAACTGATGTATTGTCTGCTCCACAATCTGACCACCGGAGGTAGAACGCTTTTTCCACCAGTCAACGCCGGGAATTCCGCCGATTCTCGCACATTCAACGAAGACTATTTCATGGTCGGCAACGAATTTTTTATTCGGCTCGACAAGCTTTGAATATCTGCATTGGAAACCTGACGCCGTAATAAGTCCTGCCGCTTCTATTTTATCACGGATATCACGTGCCATATCGAGGGAGAGTGAAACCGGTTTTTCAACAAAGAAATGAATCTTTCTTTCGATTAATTCATATTCAATTTCACCGTGGCAGTTAGGGGGAACGCATACGAATACCATGTCGGGCTTTACCTCATCAAGCATTACGCGAAAATCGGTATATGCTTTTCCGCTTTCAGCCTGTTTTACAAAACTTTCAGCGCGTTCATAAATTAAATCACAGAATCCGGCAAGTTCAACTATATCTTTAAAACCGAGAAAATGGCTGAGATGATAACCGCCTATACCGCCGCAGCCAATCATAGCAAGCTTTTTCATAATATAAAATCTCCTTTTTTATTTTATTATAACGCAAACATCATAAATAACGGCAAAGATTATTTTTTTATAAATTTGTTTATTTTGATATGATGATATCAAGTGCTGATGAGGTAATTTCATAAAGATAATCAGGTGACTGCCACATAACACCGAGTTCAGCAGTCAAATATCCGTCATATCCGGCTTTTCTGAGTGCGTTTGTTACATTAGCCCAGTTGATACTTCCTTCAAGTAAATTTACAAACCAACCGGAATGAATTCCATGTGGGTGCAAATAATCTTTTACATGAATTTTTCCGATACGGGAATCTAAAATTTCAATCCAGTGCTCCGGTGCAGAAGATACGGCAACATTTCCGACATCAAAATACGCTCCTACTAAATCACAGCCTATGTTGTCAATAAATTTGTTCATATCAAAAGGAGACATGAAAAATCCATTCCATACATTTTCAAGACCAACAAAAACACCTTCATCTTCTATTAATGATTTCATTTCTGAAACACTTTTAAGGCTGTTTTCATGTGCTTTCAGCAGGGAAACATCGCCGCTGATTCCGCCCGGTACTGCAAGAATACCGTCAGCGCCGAGTTTTTTCGCGCATTTAATCTGATATGCCATCAATTTTTGACCTTTTGCTCTTTCAGCAGGGTCATTTGAGCCTAAACAAGCACCATACATTGACGTTGATATGCTTGCAATTGGAAGATTAAACCGCTTTGAAAGTTCAATTATTCTTTCAAAATCATTTTCTCCCATATCATATGTAAGGCTGTGCGCTCCGGAACCTGTGTTATCAACGTTTAATTCGATTCCGTCAAAACCTGCGGCGGAAATTTTTTTAAACATTTCTTCAAATCCGATATCCGCCGGTATGCTCCATGCGTTAATTGATTTTTTCATAATTTATCTCATCTCCTTGTCCAAAGCATCAATAAATATGATTCATTATATCATCATATTTTTGCAAAGTCAACAATATACATTTATTTTTTATATCTTAAAGTTTCAAAATAAAATACAATATTATTAATTGAAAATATAGAATTTTTTTTGCTATTAACTGATATGAGTTTTAAAATAATAAAAAATATAAAAATTTTATTTTTCTATTGACAAATCAAAGTAAATGTAGTATAATATCATTCGTCAGGCAAGGAATAGTATGCTTGATGAAAATTAAATATGCGAGAGTGGCGGAACTGGCAGACGCGCACGTT
>CALWTV010000307.1 GCA_944384555.1 uncultured Clostridia bacterium
CGATGAAAATGCTCCTCAGATATACTGCGGTCTTGTATCTGTTATCGGTATTCTAATTCTTGCAATAAATATAGCCCGATTAAGGCGCAAAAAAGATATCATGTTTTTACTGCTGATAATCTTTTCAATCGTACCTATTTTTTCAAAAAGATTTGATTTACTGCTTCATTTCGGGCAGGAACCGATATCATTCCCGTTCAGATATTCATTTGTAATTTGCTTTTTCTGTATAATTGCGGCGTCATGCGGACTCAATTTTTCATTTGAGCATAAATACCTCAAAGCCGGAGCGGCGGTTGCGTCAGTGATATTTTTAACTGAAACCGCTTTTAACGCAGTAGGCGCATTCAATTATAATGAACGGCATTGGTTTAATTATGACAATGACGCAGATTTTCAGCTTTACATTGACGAGATGAAAAATGCGACAGAGTCGATAAATGACACTGGATTTTACCGCGTGGAAAAAGATTTTATGCGCAATATAAATGACCAAATGCAGTTTGGTTATTACGGCATGACGCATTATTCAAGCATGTATAACAAAAATCTGATTGATTTAATGGCGAGAACAGGATTTTTGACTACAATTCATTATCATACGTATGCGGGGCAAACTCCGCTTACGGATTTGCTTTTCGGGGTACGTTACCTGATTGATTCCGATGATGAGTATTTCTTGTCGCAAACATGCAAAAATTTTTGTCTCGTCAAATCATATTATACGGATAAATATGAACTTGTGGAAAGCGGAAAATATATCGATATATTCAAAAATAAAAATGCTGTTGATTTTGCGTTTTGGTCGGCTGATAACATACTCGGAATAAAAACAAGCTCTCTTGAAGGAAATTCATTCGAAAGTCTGAATGCCATTTTCAGCGGTATTTACGGAAATCAAGTTTTTCCCTATGTAAAGCAGGATATATCCGAAAAATATGCGAATTTTTATGAAGTGGAAATTTCGGAAGATGGGCTTATGTTTATTTCAGCCGCACCTTCCACACCGGAATATCATTCGGTTTATATCAACGGGCAATATATGACTGACGGATATATTCCGATGTTCGGTCAGACTTTTCGGAATATATACTGCGGCAGATTTAAAAAAGGCGATACAGTTACAATAGAAATAGAATCCGCCGAAGTTATTCCGGTAGAGAATATACACTGTTATATAGAATCGGAACAGATTTATAATGCAATAGCTGAAAGTTTCAGTGAAAACAGCGTATCATATCAAGAGCAAAAAAATTTGTCTTTTTCTGTGGAAACATCGAGAGCAGGTTTGCTCATTACGGAAATTCCGTATGACTCTGGCTGGAACGTTTCGTGTGACGGTAAAAAAATAGATTCCGAAAATGTTCTTGGCGTATTTTTAGGAGTCAGAGTACCGCAGGGAAATCATAAATTGGTATTCAATTATGAAAATGACGGATTAAAACAGGGAATAATTATATCCGTTTTGTCTGCTGGGATATGCCTTATCGATTGGGTGCTTTTAAAAAACAAAAAATTTATTCATAAAAATTCTGAGGGAGGCTGATTGTTTAAAAATCAACTTCCCTCAAAAATTTTGTTTTTTATAATTTAAGTTATTTTACAAAAGAATTACTGGAATTCCTCAAAAGATTCAATCAGATTTTCAATTGATTTATTCATTGATTTTTCAAGCTTAGCATATTTTGACGCAAAATCAAAAGCTCCGCTCTGTATTCCTCCGTCAATTTGAGACGGCATTCCGCCTATGCTATACACAATGCCTAAGTCATATGTTGCTGTTGTAAATATAATGTCAAGCATATTTTTTGACTCGTCATCACGTACATATTTTCTTGTCAGACAGCTGTCGTAATATGCCGGCAGTATATACTCGCGTCCGTAAAATGCCAGTGCGTCAGAGATATACGCGCTTCTTTCAACATCTCCGGTTGATTTCGGTATCATATATGAATATGTGTGCCAGTTGTTAAGCAGGTGGTAGTAGCGTTCTTGCGAAGAATCATATTTCGGTATCGGCAGAATTCCGAATTCGTCCTCCATATCACGCAGCCCCATATCCATATATCTGATAGGTCCCCAGTAAAACAGCGATAGATTTTTAGGGAATACCCAGAACGCCGATAAATGCTGACCTTTTCCATCGCGCAAAGCGTCCCATGTATAGTTGTTGTAATGTTCCATGATTTTCTCAAACACGTTTACTGTCTTTTCATCATAAAGTGTCAGATACGGTAAATCATTTTCATCTTTGCTCGTATATTTTACACCACTTCCGGCAACCATGCAATGAATATAATCCGCCTGCGTGGCAAAACCATACATATCATTTTCATCAAATTTTCCGTTTCCGTCAACATCATTTTTTACTTTTGAGGCGAGTTCATTAAATGTGTCAAGCGTCCAATTGTTATCATATACATATTGATAAATATTTCCAAGCTGATAATCCTCAGCAATATCTTTATTAAAGAAAAGCACTCCTGTTCCATCATAATGCTTATAGAAAATATCGCCTGCTATTATGTAGTTTTTTCCGCCTATACTAAGGTCATTTATTGAGTTTATATCCCACCAAGGCTGGTCAAGGCTCATATATTCCTGTGAGGAGAGTTCAAGTCCAAGACCTTTCATTGCGATTTGTCCTGCATTCATAAGACGCGGCATTATAGCGTCAAAGTCCGGAGAATTGCTCATTACCGTAGTGTTTGTCATATTAACCATATCGGTAGTATGTTCTGAGGCAAATGTTATTCCGAATTTTTCTTCCATTACTAAATTTCGCTGATATACAGCGTCATTTAATGTTTCACCGTTTTGTTCTTCTATATCAAAATCGGTAACATCAAGCAGGTTGCCGTCCTCTTTATCTACAAGAACAGTGAAAACCTGACCGTCATATCTTTTTTCCTCATGCGGAAAAACTGCTTCGGTTTCAGTTTCGGTTGCTTCGGATACGTTTTCGGTTATATCAGAATTTCCTGAAACGCTGTTATTTGAATTATCTGCCTGTGAATTCTGATTGCCGCATGAGAGCAATGTTCCGAACGAGATAATAACGGATAACAGAGCGGCGGCGTATAGAGTGCGCTTGTACTTCATTGCTGGTACCCTCCGGTTATTTTTTATTTTAAATATTTTATTGTCATTATCAATATTAAATTTTATTAGCAAAAAATAAACAGATTACGCTTTACAGATTATACCGAATCGATAATAAAAATTTATTTATCATGAATATATATTGAACTTCACTTATTTTATTATAAAATTTTATAAATATCAAGTATTTTTAATCAATTTGTGAATTTATTTTTCAAGCGCTTGAAGTTGTTTGTCAAGGTGAAGCGAGTGTTCCGCTCTGTCATTGGTGATAAGCTCATGTGTCAGATAAAATGGGTCTATCCGTTCAATAAGTTCACGCAGTCCGTCGGCCTCAAACGGCAGATGAGAGTCAATTTTATATACATGAGTCATAGCGTCCCAAAGCCGGTTTTGATAATTTTTATCTATTTATGGTATATTTTCAAGGATTTGGTTTACATATTCGCCGCTTATTGTCTGATGAAGATGGACTCCTTTTATGTACCCGCATAAATCTCCGTGATTGTCAAGTACTGAATTTATATATTCAACCGCTTCGTTCTGATTTTTTATATTGCGGTTAGTATGAATGAGATGTCCGGTATCAAGCATAATTCCTTTTTTATTGTAGTGAATCTTTTTAAGAAAATTTTTAGTTATATCGGGGTTTTTAAGATTGAGTCCGTTCCACCACAGGTTTTCCGCAAGAAACCAGAAATTATATTTCTGACCGTCAAGCAGTATATTTATCAATTCTGCTGCCGCGTCTGTTACTTCCTTATCAGAATAACGACAGGTGTATGAAAAACTTTCGCATAATCTGACCTCAGCTACATGAAATACTACATATTCTGCCCCGATTTGCTCAGCACGGTCAAGTTCTCTTCTGAATCTTGCTATAATGGCATTTTTGTCACGCCCTCCGTAATATTTTACATATTCTTCTTCGGAACCGTATTCTTCAATCAATCCCTCAGTATTTCCAAGCCATAAATCCACCCATGACGGGTAATATCCGAGGTGAATTCCGATTATTTTGCACTGGGCGGCTTTTTCGGGAATATCCGTATTTCCTCCGGTAAACATAAGTTCAAGTCCGTCAAGCCCACGGCTTAAATAAAATTTGCGTAAATCTTCGGCATCTTTGTATCTGTCCATATCGTATGATGATGTGGTCATATTTATTAAACATTTCATATTCAAGTATCTCCTTTTATAATAAAAATAATTTTAAATATAAGTATATATCTTAATTGGTAAAATAACAATATCATATTGTATTGTAACCGACTCAAAAACAGATTTTATAAATTAATCGGCAAATATAAAACTTAATCTAAATTAAATAATTAAAATCACAGAAAATTTACAGACAATAATGTTTACTTTTTGACGAAAAAGTGGTATCATATTACTCGTATAGTGTTATACTAACTGCTATAAACAAATTAACATAAATTAGGAGGAAAAATGCAAATGGCAAGAAAGAAAATCTCCATGGACGGCAATACTGCCGCCGCGCATGTATCTTATGCGTTCACGGAAGTTGCCGCTATTTATCCCATCACTCCCTCGTCAGTTATGGCTGAACTCACCGACTCTTGGTCCGCTACCGGATTAAAGAACATTTTCGGTGAAAAAGTCCGCGTTATGGAAATGCAGTCCGAAGCAGGTGCCGCTGGTACAGTTCACGGTTCTCTCGCTGCCGGCGCTCTTACCACAACTTATACCGCTTCTCAGGGTCTTCTTCTCATGATTCCTAACATGTACAAGATTGCCGGAGAACTTCTCCCTAACGTAATTCATGTTTCCGCACGCTGCGTTGCATCTCACGCTCTTAACATCTTCGGTGACCACTCCGACGTTTATGCATGCCGTCAGACCGGTTATGCTATGCTCGCTGAATCCAATCCTCAGGAAGTTATGGACCTCGGCGCAGTTGCTCATCTTTCAACTATCAAAGGTCGTGTTCCGTTCCTCAACTTCTTTGACGGTTTCCGTACTTCTCACGAAATTCAGAAGATTGAAGCTTGGGATTACGATGAACTCAAGTCAATGGTTGATCAAGACGCTATCGCTGCATTCCGTGCACGTGCTATCAACCCTGAACACCCCGTACTCCGCGGTTCCGCTGAAAACGGCGATATATTCTTCCAGCACAGAGAAGCATGTAACTCTTATTATGATGCTCTCCCTGCTATCGTTGAAGAATATATGAACAAGGTAAACGAAAAAATCGGTACTAACTACAAACTCTTCAACTACTACGGCGCTCCCGATGCTGACCGCGTTATCATCGCTATGGGCTCATTCTGCGACGTTACAGAAGAAGTTATCGACTATATGCTCGCTGCTGGCGAAAAAGTAGGTCTTGTTAAAGTAAGACTTTACCGCCCGTTCTGCGCTGAAAAACTCGCTGAAGCTATCCCTGCTACTGTTAAGAAAATCGCAGTTCTCGACAGAACAAAGGAACCCGGCTCTCTCGGCGAACCCCTTTACCTCGACGTTGTTGCAGCTCTCGCTAAAACCGGCAGAACAGACATTAAGGTTGTCGGCGGACGCTATGGTCTTGGTTCAAAGGATACTCCTCCTTCATCTGTATTCGCGGTTTACAATAACCTCGCTAAAGATGAACCGAAGGCTAACTTCACAATCGGTATCGTTGATGACGTTACCAACCTCTCACTTGAAGAAGTTCCCGCTCCCGATACCGCTCCTAAGGGCACTATCGCATGCAAATTCTGGGGTCTCGGCGGTGACGGTACTGTCGGCGCAAACAAGAACTCCATCAAAATCATCGGTGACCACACCG
>CALWTV010000308.1 GCA_944384555.1 uncultured Clostridia bacterium
CCGAGTTTTTGACGTGATGTCAGATAATCGCCCGACATAAATGCGCCTCTGAGCGGATTTCCCACATGAATAATCTTGCTTTTATACTTTTCCAGATATTTTTCAGATTCCTTAAAATTAACGAAAATTTTATCCACATCTTTTGCAAGTACCTTGACGGCAACTCCCGGAAAAGCATTTGATTCATGAAGTGCAGTCGGAATTCCCATATCCGCTGCGGCTTTGACCACCGGCCAGCAAACATATCCCCCAGTTCCAATAACTATATCAGGATTAAATTCGCGTATAATTTTTTTAGCTTTAGATGGTGAAGTAAGCGCGAGATATGCTGTTTTCAAATTTGCAAGCGAAAGACTCCGCCTTATTCCCTGTATCTCCACATGATGAAGTTTATATCCCTCCGGCGGAACAAGCTTATTTTCAATTCCGCGTGAAGTTCCCACGTATTCGATTACTGAATCGGGTTCATTTGTCTTTATCGTGCCGGCAATTGCGAGTGCCGGATTTACATGTCCCCCTGTACCTCCGCCGGTCATCAAAACTCTCATTTTATTTTTTATTCCTTTCTATTTACGCTGATATGAATGACGTGATATTGAAAGAATTACTCCCATTTCCAAAAGCTGTATGAATAGAGATGTTCCTCCGTATGAAAAAAACGGTAACGAGATTCCCGTATTCGGGAAACTGTCTGTAACAACCATCAAATTCAATAGAACCTGAATAGCTATTTTGGTAATCATTCCATATACAAGCAATGATGTAAACAAAGTAGGCGCTTTAGATGCAATGAGGTATCCACGCATGATAAGCGCAATAAACAGGCATATCAGAGCAATTGCTCCGACAAATCCCATTTCCTCGCACCATATCGTAAAAATGAAATCGTTATGCGGTTCTGAAACAAAACTATACTTCAAACGGCTGTTTCCGAGTCCAAGACCCAAAAATCCGCCTGAACCGATAGCGTTCAATCCCTGTGCGGTCTGCCACTCCTCATTCAGAATATCGGCCTCAGCACCGCTGGCGAATGTAGTGATTCGCTTTAGCGCATATGGGTTTAATGCAAGATACGCGCCACCCCCGACACCTGCTATAAGGGGATACGCAATCATATTATAAACAGGGTGACACCCTCCGATAAAAACAACGGCACAGCCTATCATAGCTATGATCATCGCTCCAGACAAGTGCTTTCCGAGCAAAACAAGCGCAGAAGGTACTCCTATCAATGCCATAGGAATCAAAACTCCGTAAATTATACATTCTTTTTTATTAGCATAATTTTTAATTTTATCCCTATATTTTTCAATATACCAGGCAAGCATGAACACAAGTCCCGGTTTCATGGCTTCTGAAGGCTGAATTGCGAAAGGGGTATTTGGAATTCCGAGCTGACGCTTTACTCCACCAGCACCGAATCCTACAAAAAGCACCGCCACTAACATCACAAGTGAAACAAGATATACCGCAGGTGCCGCAATTTTGTAAAATTTATACGGAAAAGACTGCGCGATAAACATACATACCAAACCTATCGCGGCAAATGCTGCCTGTCTTAAGATATAATAAGTGGCGCTTCTTCCTTCCATTATCGCGGTAGGATAACTGGCACTGTATACCATTGTCAATCCCAAACACAGGATTATCATAACAAGAACCAACATTAATCTGTCGGGACTTATTTTTATTCGCTCAATATCCGGGTCAATTTCTTCTGTATAAGAATATTTTACTGGAATTTTTTCACGTTCACGATGAGTACGAACAACTGATTTTGAACCGGCAGATGATTTAATTTGCGTATTGCTGCGGTTCGGGCGGTTTACTCTCGTAGGAATTGAAGAATTTACATGTGATGATTTATTAATGTTAGGATTTTTCCCTGATGATATACCCGGTGTTCTTGGATTGCGAACTATATTTCCGGAAGACACAGGGCGGCGCGGCGAAGATTTATTTTCTGCACCGGACGAAGCCGATTTATTGGCGGCATTTGCGTTTATACCTGTTTTTGGACGAGTATTTTTAATTGGCATCAGCTTCATTTCCTTCCCTGCAATATACTTTTAATCTTTATTATTAATTTTTAGTTATTATTTCATATTTACTAAAAATTTTATTATGCGTAATTATAGTCCGAACCATGCGACAGCACAAGATATAATTGTTACAAATGTAAACACAGAAACTACCTTTACTTCGCTCCAGCCGCATTTCTCAAAGTGGTGATGAATAGGTGACATCTTAAAAAGCCGCTTGCCGTGAGTGAGTTTAAAATATGTAACCTGAATCATTACGGATAATGTTTCCATAATATATATAAATCCTACTACAATAACTATGAGAGGATTTTTCATCATAAATGCGCCGCCGACAACAAGCGCACCGAGGAACAATGAGCCGGTATCGCCCATAAAAACACGCGCCGGATAAAAATTATACACCAAAAATCCGCCGGTAGCACCGATAATCAATGCGCCAAGCACAGATAAAGCGGCAGAATCCGGTTCACTGAAAGTTCCGCTTAAAAATGCAGCAGCCGAGAAAAATATTCCTACAATTAAGGTAATACTGCTTGCAAGCCCGTCAATTCCATCTGTGAGATTTACACTGTTCACTATACCTGTAAGCAACAGCATAGCAATTACATAGTAAAAAACGCCAAGTTCGAGTGATATATCCACATAAGGAATGTAAAGAGATGTAGAAATACAGCCTGTAAATGTCATCGAAATCAAATAAAGTGCAGCGGCAACTAATTGAAGTAAAAATTTCTGTTTTGCGGTAAGACCTTCATTTTGTTTTTTGCGGAACTTCGCCATATCATCGATACATCCAATCAGAGCATTCAACGCCGCAAATGAAATTGTAAGACTAAGCGGCATTATGCTTTGAAAGTCACTGTTCATTCCAAGATACACCGAGCAGCCCACGCCTATCACAAATACAGGTATAATGAAGGCAATTCCGCCCATTGTGGGAGTTCCCTCTTTAGATTTATGCCAGCGAGGACCGACGTCAAGAATTTTTTGTCCCATTTTTTTACTGCGTAATATCGGAATTATAAAACGTGCAGCAATAACAGTAAACAGGAAAGTAAGCACAGCCGTAACCGCAAATAAAATTTTAATATACATAAATTTTACAATTATCTCCTATTTCTTTTACGGCGTTTAAGACATTCAATTACTTTTTCAGCGGCGACAGCACGGCTTGCCTTAACAAGCAGCACATCTCCGGGATTCAGTGCATTCATAATCATATCCGCCATACTTTGCGGGTCATTTGTGTTAAGGCTTACATACACATTTTCAGCACGAATTCCCTTTTTAATTGCGGCTTCCGCGATAATATCCGCCTGAAGACCATACGCAAACAGGATTTCAACTTTTTTCTGTGCCGCATATTGACCTAACTGGTCATGCATAAGTCTGCTGTATTCACCCAGTTCAAGCATATCGCCAAGCAAAGCCGCCGCTCTAACCTTTTTATTTGGAGTAGGAGGTGGAACAGTTTGAGGTATATTTGCAATATTTACCGATGAAACAGATTGATTTTGGAAAGCTTTGGGGGAATAACCTGTTGACTGCATCTGAGATACAATTGACATAAGCACATCAATTCCGGCACGCATTGATTCCGGGCTGGCATTATAACAGTCATCAATTATGGTTATATCATTGACTTCATAAATTCTTTGACGCATCTCAGCGCTCTTGAAATTTTTCATGCCTCGTCTAATTTTTTCATCAGTCATTCCAAGCAATACGCCGACAGCATATGCGATAAGGGAATTTGAAACATTGTGCTGACCGAGCGCGGGAACCTCAACATTTGTCACAGCTTTATTTGAATATATCAAATCATACAAAATACCTGCCGCAGTATGTCTTACATTTACAGCGCGGTAATCTCCCTGACGGTTATAAGCCGCAATAAACTGCGGTTTTATTTCTCTACCGTCCGGCGTTACATACGGTGCCTGTGCATATCTGAACAGCATAGGTTCATCGGCATTTAAAAGCAAAATGCCATCTGGCTTTAATCCAGCAGTTATTTCCATTTTAGCTTTACATATGTTTTCTCTGCTGCCCAAT
>CALWTV010000309.1 GCA_944384555.1 uncultured Clostridia bacterium
GCTTCCGCCGTCTCATGAGGGAACCCTTATGCTCGGAGAAATGCAGGTATCGGAAAATCAGGTGATTTCACGTTCAAACATGGAACAGCTTCGTTTTGTTCCGGCTCAAGAGGGCGAACTTGAAAGCTCATTTACATTTTGCCCGACACAGTCAAATGGAACTTATGAAATTCCATGTCATGTAAAAATTATTTCTGAAGTAAATTTTGCACCCACTACTAAAATCGGTTCTGATTCCGTCAGCGCATGGACTCAGAGCAACATCACATATTTCGGCACACTTAAGGGCTCTGACCCGGAAGGTGACGCGCTGAAATATGAAATTGTATCATATCCTAAAAAGGGTATCGTTACTATAACAAGTGATGAACACGGCGATTTCAAATACACTCCTTACGCAGGTTCACTCGGAAGCGACCGTTTTTCTTATACCGTTCGCGATGAATACGGAAATTACAGCGAGATTGAAACCGTTACAATAAAAATAGAACGTCCTGCCGCTAATATTGTATTCTCTGATATGTCTGAACACTGGGCGCACAATGCCGCAATTGTAATGGCGTCAAAAAATATAATGAACGGTGAAGTAAGCGATGACGGAGTAAAATTTTATCCTAATGAGCCAGTTTCGAGAACTGATTTTCTAGTTATGGTAATGAAAGCACTCGGAGCGGAAGACGTTCCCACAGTTGAAAGAACCGGTTTTGCCGATGACGCCGCAATTCCTGTATATGCAAAAGGATATGTCGCCGCCGCGCTCAGACTCGGAATTATTAAAGGCGATGAACGTGAGGACGGAAGATATTTTTATCCTGCCTCAACTATCACAAGAGCTGAAGCCGCTGTTATTTTAAATAATATTATCGGTGCGGAAGTGCCGGTTGCCGCTCCTGTATTCGCCGACCAAAGCGATATTCCCACATGGGCTGAAAGTTCTCTTTACGCTTTAAATCAAATTGGTGTAATGAAAGGTACAGGCAACGGCTATATTTCCCCGTACGATAAATTAAACCGCGCTCAGACCGCGCAGATAATAATGACATTACTCGATATAAACAATTAAGTCAAAAAAATTTAAAGGAAGCGGAAACTCATTTTTCAGTGATGTTTCCACTCCCTTTTTGTTTATTTTTATTTTACACGCAGGCGCTTTATTGTTTCTTCATCGGGTGTTACATATGCGGTCCAGTTCGTAGTATAAATCACAAATCCGGGCTTTGAACCTGACGGTTTTTTTACATTTTTGACCAGCGTATAATCGACCGGCACATTTTTTCCGTCTGCTCCTTTTGAATAATATGCCGCAATTTGCGCCGCCTGCGTAAAATCAAGTTCCGACGGTTCGCCGTCAGGGGCGACAAGTACCGCATGTGAACCGGGCATATTTTTAACATGGAACCACCAGTCCATTTTATCAGCAAGTTTTGTTGTCAGATAATCGTTTTGAACGTTGTTTCTGCCACATAAAACCGTAAGTCCATTATCGGTTTTGAATTTCATAACCGCAGGCGCAGATTGTTTCTTTACTGAGTAATTTTTCATTTTTGCCGCATAGCCGCTGTGATACAGTTCGTCTCTTATCTCGGAAAAATCTGCCTCGGTTTCGGCTCTTGTCAGAGAATCAAATACAGTTCTTATATAATCAAGCTCTGACTGTGAAATTTCAATCTGCTTTGCAAGCTCACATTTTGCTGTCTTTGATTTCGTATATTTTTTATAGTATTTCTGTGCGTTCTGCGAAGGAGAAAGCCGTTTATCAAGCGGTATTTTTACATTTTCGCAATCTTCACTGTAATAATTTACGACTTCAGCTTCAATATCGCCTTTTTTTACCAAATGCATATTTGCGGTTATAAGGTCTGCCCACAGCTTAAATTTTTCACCCTCAGCACACTCCGCAAGTTCTTCATTTTGAAGTGATATTTTTTTGACAATACGGTTCTCCGCATTTGTGAGCAGTCTTAGTATATCTGCCGCGCGCTGTTTCAGACGCTCTCCGTGACTGCGTGTTTCAAAAAATATCTCTATCATCTCGCTCATGCTATCATAACACACAGTTTTCATCGAGCGTCCGTAATGAGTCAACTTGATAAAAGCATATTCCACAGGCTTATTATTTTCATCGAACACTATTGACGCTGAACCATCTCCGCTTTTTATCTCGTCAACAAGCAAGAAAAACTCACGTTTAAGCCCGCTTCCACATTCACGCAGATTAGCGTCGGTATGACCTGCGGCACGATATGAAATCTCACGTGCAACCGCAGATGAAATGCCGATAAATGATGATGTTATAAATTTATCCGCACGGACATCAGCTGCAGCATCGTCCCAAATAGTGTCAAATTCCGTTTCTGATATCTCCATCGGATTTGCTTTATCCTGTTTCGGCGGCATTTCATAACGCATACCCGGCAAAACCTGACGTTTTTGGCTTGTTGTAAAATCGACTGCTTTTACCGCTCCGAGAATGGTTTTATTTGCGTCCGCTAAAATCAAGTTAGAATACTTCCCCATTATCTCGCATATAAGATACTTCTTAGTTGAAAATCCCATTTCGTCAAATGCGGAAAACTCAAGCATTGCAACTCGCTCAAACTCCGGCTGAACCGCACCTATAAGCTTTGCTCCTGCCAAATGTTTTCTTAAAAGCATACAGAACATCGGAGGAACCTGAGGATTCTCTTTATTTTCAGATGAAAAGCATATTCTCGGATTATTCGAGCCCGCATTTATCAAAAGCCGGCGCGATTCTCTGTCCTCACAGCGAAGATTAATGATTATTTCATCGTACTCAGGCTGATATATTTTTTCAATTTTTGAATTTGACGCTTTATTATTAATTTCTTTTACAATAAAGGCCAGCATTCCTGCATCAAAAGCCATTAAAATTACTCCTTTAGTCTTTGGGGTTTATAAATTGTTGTAACAAACATAGCAATATGTAGTTCCCACGCGGTCAAAACCAACTTTTGCAGCGGTTTTCTGTGAAGCCGTATTTACATTGCTGCATTCATATGTTACTATGTATCCGCGCTGTGCGAGATACAGTGCGAGAGCCGCCGTATTTGACGTAGCATACCCTTTTTTTCTGAAGTCAACCGCAGTCTCGACCGCAATTTCCCTAATGTTTGAACCTTCGGGATACGAATTTATACTCGCGATTGATACTATTTCTCCGCCTAAATCAGTTACAAAATAGGCGTCATCATCTTCACACTCGCACTCAAATTTATATGTGGTGCGGTTAATGTATCCCTCATCATCGGTTATTTTTACCGTATTGTTTAAAATTACGTCTTTATTTATCATATGCGGAGAAGAAATTTCAAAATTAAGCATATGCTCGAATCTATATGGCGATGGCTCATATTCCCATGTTTTCACAATTGGGTCAAGCGCATCAACCAGCCACTTTTTCGCGTTGTCTGAAAACGGATTTTCCCAAAACAGATATTCAAAACCGCGCGCTATTTTTTCAACACGGCGATACGCAGTTATTTTTACTTCTTCTCCTATTTTTTGCTCAACTGTAATTGGAATACAAGTCGGAAATTTTTCCTCAAACAATACGGTTTCATAATCTTCATCTTCAAAATATATCATAAATTTTTATCCTTTAATCTGTTATTCTACAATCTCAGTATTTTTTTCTTCATATGTCACAGGGGTAGCATAACTCATTACAAAAAACATATTCGGCGTGATTCTGCTAAGACGCTGTACTTTGTCCGAATCCGAATTCATTTTAAAGGTGTCCGCAGCAAATTCATAATAATTAATGAACCATTCAATATCATCTCTGTTTATAAGCCGCACCCCACATACTCCTTCCGAACCGTTCATCGGAAACATCAATTCATTTATTTTTTCTCCAGAATTGTCTGTACAATTGCTGTATTTTATTTCTGTCATTAAAGTATTGGTCTTTTTTGCAATCTGATTATTGAGATATTCATAAAATGCGCTGCCGTATTTTGTACGCGAACGGTCTACTGCCGCAAAAAGCGGTATGTCATTGTAATGCTCAACTGCAAGCATTATATTTTCTGACACCACAGAATCATATCCGCTTCGGTCAAGGGAAACTGCGTATTCATATTTGCGGCAAAGTGTATCCACTTTCCCAAAAATTTCACCGAGCTGAGGATATTCATTATGATTGAGTGCGTAAAACAATTCAATAAATTCCTCCATTGTACCGGTTTTAGCCGTTATCTTTATTTCTCTTGGTAAAGCAGAATAATTGCCGGAAAAATATTTGTCTATTTGTTTCAGAACTGCCGTTCCGCTTCGGTCAAGGGAAATTCCAACTGCGCTTATTTTTCTAAGCGGCGGCAATATTTTATTTAAATTGTATAAATTTTCTACAAATTTGTAAAAATCCTCTGATTCATCACAGTACCTGCGCAAAGATTTCATTGCGGTGTCAAATTCTTCTTTATCAGAACTGCCTATACAGGCATTTATATATTCAGTCTCAATATCTCCCCGTTCAATAAGTATTTTTGTAACGTTTACATTTTGCTTTATACACTTAAGCAAATCAAGCACTACATCATAACTCTCTGAAAAATTTTCGTCCATTCCTATTACAAACAATTCCTTATCTTCAAATTGTTCTCTTACGTTATAATACTCTATATAATAGTTATCAGTCATATTAATTTTTTCTGAATATACTCTCAGAACCAACGGATAAAGAAGTGTTATCCCAAAAGTAGTAAAAAATAAAATAAACAGCAGCTGCAGCACAAGCGATACTGTAATAAAAACGGCAATAGGCTTTATTTTTCGGTGCATTTTACATTATCCTTCTTTTACTTTCATGAATAAGCATTATAAATCTATCTTAATAATTGTACATCATTATGTCGATTCTGTCAATATATTATTGAAATTATACAAATTTTACGTTTTAAAGATTCAATATTTATTTAAACATACATTTGTTTTTATACTATGGTAATTTATTTTATTTTATGGTATAATACTATATTATATATAGATAAGTTACACTTAATTTATATTGGTTTTATATATAAATTGTATGATACTTGATATAAACGACATTTATATTTTAGAAAAGGATCGATTAAAATGCCGAGATATATTGAAAAAGCGGAAAAAAAGACGATGCCCGTCATACCGCTGCGCGGAATTGTAGCATACCCCTCAATTCCGATAAGCTTTGAAGTCACACGCGATGTTTCAGTCGCCGCGACCGAAGCCGCAAACAGCGATGACATGTACATATTCCTTGCCGCCCAAAAAGATATTGCAACTGAAAATCCTGAGGAAAAAGATTTATTCACTGTCGGTACAGTTGCAAAAATTAAGCAGTCACTCAAAACTCCTGAGGGCAATATTCGCATTATAGCAGAGGGCGTCTGCCGCGCTAAAGCGATTTCATATTTCAAAAAAGATAACTATATCTGTGCTGACGTAATGACAAAAACTGTCGCGCTCGAGCCTGGAAGCGATATCAAAACTGAAGCTCTTATGCGTGAGGCTTTCTCTGCGGCAGAAAAAATTCTTGAATATCAGCCTGCCGTTCCAAGAGATTTTATTTTAGCTTCTCACTCAATCAAAAACCCCGGTCTGCTCGCCGATTTTATCGCCTCAAACATACTTGTTCGATATACCGACAAGCAACGCATACTTGAAGTTTTTGAACCGCTTGCCAGACTTGAAACGCTTACCGTTATAATCGAAAGTGAAATAAAACTGCTTCAATGCGAAAGCGATATCCATAAAAAAGTTCGCGAACAAATTGATTCAAACCAACGTGATTATTATCTGCGTGAACAGTTAAAAATAATACAAAACGAACTCGGCAATGATTCCGAAAGTGAAATTGAGGATTACAATGAAAAAATTCTCAAAGCGGATATGCCGGAAGAAGCACGTGAAAAACTATTAAAGGAAGTTAACCGTCTCTCCAAAACTTCAATGGGTTCACCTGAAGGCGCAGTTATCCGCAACTATCTTGACACGTGTCTTGATATTCCGTGGAATAAAACCACGTCCGACCGTCTCGATGTTGCAGCGGCAAGCAAAATTCTTGATGCTGACCATGACGGACTTACAAAAGTAAAGGAACGTATTCTTGAATTTTTAGCAGTAAAACAATTGAATCCTGATATAAAAAATCAGATAATCTGTCTGCTTGGACCTCCCGGTGTCGGAAAAACTTCTGTCGCATCATCAATCGCACGCGCTATGAAACGCAAATTTGTCAGAGTTTCACTCGGAGGTGTCCGTGATGAAGCTGATATTCGCGGTCACAGAAAAACTTATATCGGAGCTATGCCGGGACGTATAATAACCGCGCTTACGCAGTGCAAAACCAAAAATCCTGTTATGCTACTTGATGAAATTGATAAAATGTGCCGCGATGCTCACGGCGACCCCTCATCTGCAATGCTCGAAGTGCTTGACAGCGAACAAAATCACGCTTTCCGTGACCATTTCATTGAAATTCCCGTTGATTTATCCGAGTGTCTGTTCATCGCAACCGCAAATTCCCTTGAAGGGGTTCCCCGCCCCTTGATTGACCGAATGGAAATCATCGAACTTCACACATACACACGCTATGAAAAGCTCGCTATCGCTAAAAATCACCTACTTTCAAAGCAACTTAAGCGTCATGGTCTTAATAAACGAATATTAAAAATTACTGACGATGCGCTTTTATCGATGATTGACAGCTATACACGCGAATCCGGTGTGCGTAATCTTGAACGTGAAATCGGTGCTCTATGCCGCAAAGACGCTAAAAAAATCGTAACCGAAAATTTAGGCAGTCTCAAAATTACTTCCGAAAACTTAAAGGAGTATCTCGGAGCTGAAAAAACTTTTCCTGAAAAAATTGCTGAAAGCAATGAAATCGGTGTTGTAAACGGACTGGCTTACACAGAATCCGGCGGTGATTTGCTCAAAATTGAA
>CALWTV010000310.1 GCA_944384555.1 uncultured Clostridia bacterium
TACAGCGTGTAATGAAAAAGGTTGAAGAGCTTAAACTTTGGCAGCTTAAAAACAATAAGAGCGGATTTGAGGAAGTGTATGAGGACGTACTCAATGAAGTAGAAAAGCTCCCTGAATCGACTGATAAATATCATGCTATGGCAGATGTACTTGTCCGTGGTTGGTGGTGGATTCCCGGCAAACAGAATGATGAACTGCTTGCACGTATCAGCGAAATGGCGGAACTCGGCAAAAATGATGAAGTTATGATATTTCTTGTCGCAAAAGAAGATGAGAAATTAAGAGGAAACGATAGGATAGAATTTATAAGAGATAAGCAGATACCGCGGCTCGAAGCTAAGGGTTTTACAAAAACACTCGGTTATGAATGGTTTTGGCTCGCAAATGCGTATTTTAAAAATGATGAGCCTAATCCGGAAAAAGGATTTGAAGCATACCAAAAAGCATTGTCAATTCTGAAACCGTCTGATTTATATTATTCTTTGACCCTTTCAGGAATTGAAATGTGGAAAAAGTATTTTGATGAATACAGGGATAAAGATGATAAAAAAACCAGACTGTGTGCTTGTGCCGAAGAGTTTCGCATAACAGATGGAAAATTTCATTTCTGGGAAAATAAAATGGTATGCAAAGATGGGTTGTTTGCAATATATACCGGGGATAGTGATATATTCAGAAACGCATCTTATTGCGATGGAAATTTCACAGTTGACGGAATGGAAAAGGGTGAGACATACACTGGCTCTGACGGAAATACGCTCACTTTTTTGTCAGACACCGAATCAGTCCAGACTCCTTGCGGAACTTTCGACTCATGTCAGCTTTGGGTTACAAAAGTTAAAGAAAATGTTTATAGAACGTATTTCAAGGCAGGAATAGGAATTGTAAAACAGGAAATAGTTTTAAATGATGTTAAAGATGTGCGTTTGCTTAAATCATACCGAATAGCAGGAGGAACAGGAATAATACCTTTTGCTGTGGGCAACTCATGGGAGTATACGTCAGAAGATAATCCGAAATTTATGAATGTGCAGAACAAATTCACAATTCAGTACGCAGATAATAAAACTGTAATATTGTCAGGCAATACGGAAATGGAGCGTATAAAATATGATGAAAATTCTTGGCTTGATATGATTTTGCAGATACGCAATGAGTATTTTTGTGAAATTGACGGCCATGAAAAGATATGCGATGTATATAACGCGATTGAACGTGCCCAAGTCTTAGCAAAAACTCCGCTTGAAAAAGCGCATACAAAAGCCGCGTGCTCTGTTGTGCGCAGGATTTTAGAGACTGACCCAGAATTTAATCCCAACTATACCGCAACAGGTCATTGGAATTTCTTTAATAAATATATTCCGAAAGAAAATGGCAGTAAGATTGCGTATACAGCACCTTTTTACTGGTCTTTTGAATGGAAAAACTATATTAACGATAATGCTTTTTATCCGTTATTATATAATGACGTATACGAAATTTTCGCTGACGCCGCGGGCTGTCTTTGGTCTGACGAGTGGGCGGCTGGAAATGAATACACAATTGAATATGATAGTATTTATTCCACATTAAAAACAAAGTTAAATTTTGAGAATGCGGGAAGTATCACAACAAAAGCAGGTACTTTTGAAAATTGCCTGAAGTGTTCACTTGATATAAGCGGTTATGGTTATGGTTTGGAGTACCGGGGAGGTAAAAAAGAATATTACTTTGCGCCGGGTATCGGTATTGTGCGTACTGTAAATTATTACTGCAATGATTCATGTAAAGCAATATATGAACTTACAGCATATGAGGGAACCGGAGAGGGATATATGCCGATTGCTGACGGATTAATGAGACGGTACGATGCGCTTGATTTAACTGACGGATATGTTGCAAGCGTGGAATATACATACTGTGCTGATGACAGCGGGCATATAGTTATATTCTCTGACCAATGCGGTATTAGAGAAAAGCAGTGAAAAAATAAATACAAGGGGAAGCTTCATGCTTTCCCTTTTTTGTGATTATATTTGCCAATTAATAGCCATTCATTTTTAATTCCTTTTCTGATATAATTTTATTTGATATAAATAAAAATATTATTCAAGTGTAAACCGACTTCAAATTTCTGCGACTATATGTGTGAACGTTCAAAAGCATTCCGGAAAGCATGGTGAAATATGAAACAAGAAAATATATTACGATACTATGATTATTTGACACGACTTGCTGAATCAAAATGTAATTCGCAATCCGATGCTGAAGACCTTGTCCATGATACAATGCTTGCAGCTTTTGCCTATATTCATAAAGGCGGTGAAATAGAGTATCCAAAGACTTGGCTTACAAACACATTTTATCATAAATATAATGATATCTTGCGCAAAAAGTATCATTCTCCTGTTACAGTATGTCTCGACGAGGGAATTGCTATTTCATATGAAGATGACAATGATTACCTTAGTTCCGAAGAAGCATCTAATGTCCGAAAGGAACTCAATCATATTGCTAATATAACTCGTGAGGTATTGATTCGCTTTTACTATGGAAATCAAAGTGTTTCGGATATAGCTAATGGATTAAATATTCCCGAAGGGACTGTAAAAAGCCGCTTGTCTGCAGGTCGTAGTCAGATAAAGAAAGGACTTGAAACTATGGAAGAAAGAGAAAATTATTTGCCTGGAAAACTCTGGTTATCATACGGTGGTGGTGACGGACAAAAGGGAGAGCCGATTTCACTTGTAGAAAATGATTTAATTGCACAGAATTTATTAATTTTAGCATATGACAAACCTGTTACTGCGTCGGAACTCTCAAAAATGATTGATATTCCTTGCGCATATATTGAACCTATTATAAAAAAACTTGTAGACGGTGAATTGATTATAAAAACCAATGGAGATAAGTATTATTCTGATTTTATTATTCGTAAACCAGAGGATTTTCTTCAAAAATTTCAGCCACAGCTTGATTTTGCTCATGAACATTTTGATACTATATGGGAAATTATTTCAGAGCTTTCCGGCAAGTTACTGAATTTGAATTTTGTTAAAAATATGACATTGCATCAACAAACAAAACTTGACAGATATGCTATTTTGAAAGCACTTCAGGATTTTGAGCACTTCGGAACTGATATGTTTAGTGTGCCTGAATTTCCAGCTCGGCGAGATGGAGGGCATTGGTTTGCACAGGCTTGCGCAATACCTGCTGACTGCAATAAAGAAAAAGTTAATGAGACAAATCAGTATGTTATTTCCGGCGGACATCGTTCCACTGAAAATGCAACACAAATCGGCAAAGTAAAAGCGCTTTACCTTTTTGAGTTTGATACTACTCTTTGGGATAGCCCGTACCGTTATGCTTTTTTCGGAGGACTGCGAAATTACTACAAATTTATTCATACTTTGTTATGGTGTATATATGAAAAATTACCGATTGACTCTACCGATATTCCTAACAATGTGATCGAGTATATCCCAAGGCTTGAAGAAGTTGGGCTGTTGTGTTCAAAAAACGGAGAAATAGAAGTAGATATTCCCGTTTTAAGTAAAGCTGAATATGATATAATCATTAATCTAATAAATGATGCAACCAAACAGATTAAAACGGAATTAGGTGCAGAATATACTATGTTTATAAAGGGCAATAAAACTAAACTTCCTAAACATCTAACATCTGTTCCAGAGTTATTCAAATATATTGACGCTTCTAAGTATATTGTTATGGCGGTGATTCGGGAAGCGTATGAAAAAGGTTTGCATTTGAAGAATGTGGATTATTGTTGTCCCCCAGTCGTATTGGTATATAAAGAATAAAATTTGATATTTTGGGAGTATGGTTGTTAATTATGACCATGCTCCTTTTTTACGGTTGTATTATTCAAATTCTAATCATGTATTATTTCCCAATTTGATTAATTATATAAAAACATATAATATATCATTTGTGATAAATAATTTTATATACTGTTGATATTGTAATATTATATAACGGAAATTTGTAAAATAATAATACTATTTAGTAAAATCTTAAGCATATCGAAAAATTGTATTGATATAATAAGCGTAATGTAGTATTATTAATATGTAACAGGTTTTTGCTTTCTGATGAATGCCGGCAATATAATTAGTTCATGGATACGCAAAATTAAAAGGGAAGTCGGGTGTAATTCCCGCGCAGTCCCGCTGCTGTAATAGAGGAGCATTTTTACCCGTTGGTTATAGCGGAGCATCACTGACAGAAGTATATTCTGTTGGGAAGACGTAAAAATGTGCAGATACTTAAGCCAGAAGACCTGCCTGCTATTATTAATTTAACAGTTCTGCGTGGATACGGAATTTGTTATTTATGTGTTCAACTTACCTTATGCTATATTTATATTTTCATGTAAAATTTTTTTCTTTTACATTAAGGGTAGAGGTGTGCCTATATGCCGCCATATGTTGAATATAATAAGTAATTTAATCCCGAAGCCGCTCAGCTTCGGGATTTTTTGTATGCTACGGAATTGTGAATGAAAAGGAGTAAAAAATATGAGTAAAAAAAGAACGGCGCTTTTTGCCGTTGCAATGTCTATGTTTTTTGCGTTTTGTTCGCAAGTTTCGGCTATGCACATCGCTGAAGGATCTTTAAATCCTATTTGGTGTATAAGCTGGGGTGTGCTGTGTATACCGTCAGTATTTTTCGGGATAAACAGCTTAATTAAAAAAACAAGGGAATCAAGCAAATACTTAGTGCTGCTGGCACTTTGCGGAGCATTTGCCTTAGTGCTTTCATCTTTAAAGATACCGTCTGTTACGGGAAGCAGTTCGCACCCTACCGGAGTTGGTCTCAGTGCAATATTGTTTGGACCATCAGTCAGCGCGCTTATCGGATTAATAGTACTTTTGTTTCAGGCTCTGCTGTTGGCGCACGGCGGAATTACAACTCTGGGAGCTAATTTGTTCTCAATGGGAATAGCAGGACCATTAGTTTCGTTCTTTACATACAAACTGATGAAAAAACTTAAGGTAAACCGTTCAGTTTGTATTTTTACTGGCGCTGCTTTAGGCAATCTTTTTACATATGTATGTACGGCTTTGCAGCTTGCGCTTGACCATAGTGCT